>JAJRZL010000037.1 GCA_024275255.1 Candidatus Zixiibacteriota bacterium
CAAGTCTCTGGCTACCGCCGCAACCGGGCGACCTTCCTCGGTAACCAATCGCACCGCTTCAACTTTGAAAGCTCGATCATACTGACGACGTTTCTTCGACATAAACACACCTCCAAATAGAATCTAACCCTATCTTCTCGATGTGTCCACTAATTCGGGGGAGGTTCAGATACACCTTTTGTCTTTTACACACTTCTAAAGATATTACCAAAAGATGGGTACTATCAAGACGGGTAACTCACCGCTTGCAGTGAGTTTCTGTTCGATTTGTATTAATATTGGGAGAAATTTAGAAGCAGAATAGTAAACGCGCCTTAAGAGGAGCGCCACTGCTAAGTGAGCAGCAATTATTAAAGAAATGTTACATAAGCATCCAAATATCGTAGGTCGGGTTCCGTAGAGAGTGTAACGACGGAGAAACCTGACACATACAAAGCAAATGTCTGGTTTCTCCGTCGTCCACCTGTGGCAGATTAAGTCGGAACACCGACCTGCTTTGTCTGAAACTGGAGTATGCTCCAAATGGTCCACCCGTACTTGGTGTTAAGTAAGTTCTTCAATAAGATAAAACTTTAGTTGAGCGAGGTTGTTTTGATGTTACAAAAGTCAAAAAAGTATTAGTAACTAAGCTTGGAACTCCTACAGTCCCAACGAAAAGTCATCAGGAATAATCACCTGCCCTCTCAAGAATGAATCTCCATCAAAATATATGCCTAACAAGAATATTGTTGATTAATTGATTTAACTTCAGTAGTAAATGGTCTTAAAAGGTAAATATACTCACGTATTGATAAGAAAATTGTATAATTATACTACTTTCTAACAGAAGAATTAAATTCGATTTATCTGTAAACCGAAACTGATATAAAATATCCAGACACAGTGAGGTAATTATGAAAAAATACCTGGGAATAATTCTAGTTATACTGATTTCAGCAAGTACTTTTGGAACCACCTATAAAGTTGGACCCGGTCAGGACTATACCGAGTTGGGTACGGTACCGTGGATAACATTGACTGCCGGTGATACGGTCCTTATTTATTGGAGAAGTACCCCATATGCCTCTAAAATCTTTATTCGTGGACAGGGAACAGCCGAAAATCCCATTGTCATTAAGGGGGTACCCGATGCAAGTGGTAATTTGCCGGTTATAACCGGTGCAAATGCAACAACCAATGCCCAGTTTTCCGGGTATTTCAACAGTGAATGGACCGAGGATCTCGGTTTGTTTTTGATAAACCGAGGGTATACCGATTCCGAATCTTATAAGCCGAAATACCTGGTGTTTGAATACCTTGAATTAACAGGTGTAAAACCATCAAATACTTTTACTGATCAGTTTGGTAATGTGAGGAACTATAACAGTTTCAGCTCTGCTGTTCATGCCCTTATCGTTGAAAATCTTACAGTCAGACATTGTAAAATCTATGATAATGCACAAGGTATTTTTACCAATACCAATGACGGGGGAGAGGATTATATTTCGAGAAATATTCTTATAGAGTATAATGAAATATATGGCAATGGAAATGCCGGTCCCGATGGCAGAGAACACAATATCTATACTCAGGCTTCCAACACGATAATTCAGTATAATTTCTTTGGCAGTTTACGTTCCGGTTCGGTAGGAGCAACGATTAAAGATCGTTCAGCAGGCACAATAGTCCGTTATAACTGGATAGAATCATCGGGGAGAACCCTGGATCTGGTTGAGAATGAAGGAAGTCCCGAGATTATGTTGAATGAGCCGGGGTATCATGATGTGTATGTATATGGAAATATTATTACGAACTATACCAGTCGTGATCCGTTTTCAACAAATATGATTCATTATGGGTTTGACAATTCTCCTGATATAGCAAAAAAAGGCACCCTATATTTTTATCACAATACCGTGTACATACAAGGAGACCAGAGTATTTACTGGTATATCCGTTTATTTGACCTTTCCTCAAATGATGATACCGTTGCCTTATACAATAATATAATCCATCTGGAAGGGACTTCTGAATTTCACTTAATGCGTGATTATGGAATTGCCTATATTTATGATAAAAACTGGATTCAGGCTGGGTATTTTGATGGTGGATATGGATTTGCAGGTGAAGTTCATGTTGTTACACAACCCATATCAGGTACGTCACCCGGCTTTACTAACGTTGCTGCAGAAGATTTTACTCTCCTTGACACATCAAGTTGTATCGATGCCGCCGGAACTTTACCGGCACAGATAAGTACCAATTACCCGGTAAATATGCAATATGTTATCCCGGCTGACGTGGAACCTCGTATTATGGCAGGGAATGCTTTTGATTTGGGAGCTTATGAAAATGACATGTCAACAGATATTATAGAAAATAACGATCAGGCACTACTGCCCGGGTATGTTCTTTACCAGAATTATCCCAACCCTTTCAATCCTGCAACAAATCTCAGCTTTGCGTTACCGGAAGAAAGTCATGTGCGATTAACTGTCTATAATATTTTAGGACAGCAATTAGTTACGGTACTGGATGAAGTAAAAGGTACCGGCAGTTATACTGTAAGATTCGATGCTTCATTATTCTCCAGTGGATTGTATATATATAAACTCGAAGCAGGTACGTTTGTGAATTCCAAAAGTATGATGCTGGTGAGATAGCAGTAAGGATGCTGCTGCTTGAAGTCTTTGTTGCTTCACTACATACGTTGAACATTCCATCATTATCAAAAAAAGGATTGTGAAAGTTTATCATAAAAAGTATCATCACTTGTAGGTATATTAATTAAACATAATTATACACTATGAGTATCAATCTTATAAGGAGATGGAGAAGAGATGAAATTAAGGTACAAAATACTGGGAATATTGGTACTAGTGATAATCCTTATGCAGTTAATTCCCTACGGTAAAAATCATGAGAATCCCCCGGTTGTTGCCGAGCCGGAATGGGACAGCCCGAAAACGAGAGAGATGTTTTTTCGTGTATGTGCTGATTGTCATAGCAACGAAACAAAATGGCCCTGGTACAGTAAAATTGCTCCGATGTCCTGGCTGGTTCAGTATGATGTAGATGAGGGACGTGAACACTTCAATATCTCGATGTGGGGAGTACAAAAGAAGAATGATGGAGATGATGCTGCGGAAGAAGTTAGAGAAGGGAATATGCCTCCCTGGTTCTATTTGATTCCCCGACAGGATGTTAAGTTGTCCGCAAGTGAAACGAAAGAATTCATACAGGGGCTTGTGGCTACTTTTGGCAGCGAAGATGACAATAAAGAGTACGAAAAAGAGAACCAATGAGGTACATTTTTGTTATAACTATTGTATCATAAACAGAGATTGAGTATGGAATGGGTAACTTAATAAGGAACAATCATGAATTATCAAAAAGACACGTTGCCGGATGGCGCCCAAAAAGTTGGTTCTACTCCAAGTATGACTGAAGAAACGGTAGTACCGGGAATATTGAAAAACCATCTCGCCCCTAAAGGAAAATATGGGCTTGTTGTTGTGGAGGAGGGGACATTGCAGTTTATCTGGGAAGATGAGCCTGATAATATTATAGATGCTGACCCGGATCATCCGGTTGTTATCTATCCCGAAAGATTCCACCATGTAGTTATCCCCGGTAAAGTAAAATTTCGGGTAGAATTTTATGAAGTGCCGAAAGATTTAGAAGCCGCCAATAAAGATGGTATCAGACCCGGTGAGGACTTTTTAGGTTCGTAAATAAAAAATAATTTAGTCGGCCGTGTTATACTGTTTATGTCGAAGTATGCGGTTACGTTTATAGTCGATAGTAATTTTATGCTGGTAGAGGAAACCGGCGCCGAGGATGCCATCAAAACGAACACCGCGAAGTTGTTTTAACAGGCGGGAAAAGTTCGATTTATATATCACTACATTATTGGTCGTTATTTTATTATCGAGAGTGACTTTTCTTACTCTGGTACGACGTTGCCCCTGGGTATTCATGCCTAATCGTTTTGCCAGTGCCGGAGATACAAAGACCTGCGACGCGCAATAATCGAGAACCATCGGAACCGTAATTGAATCATCAAACGTGACATCTACCATGATAAAGTGACGTTTTGTCTCAAACGGCACGATATCGAAATTGCCGGTCCTCAGAAAAGATGGCTGTGACATTTGCAATTCCATTTTCTGTTGGGGATAATCAACAGTGACATAGAACCGTTGCAGTATCTCGTAACCAATCAAACCATCAGGTAACCCAAAACGTTTATCTGCAATCAGGGCATTCATATCAATAGCGGTTGCAGTAAGGTTATACAGGCGTTGTCCGCCGATTTCAAGAGAGCGAAAATTGAGAGTAGAGGCATCACTAACTCCATCAGCTCCGGTAACACCACGTTGGGGAGCGCCTTCACCTACCTTGAGACCGTTTCGACTGGCAAAGGTTTTGTCTATATAAAGATGATCAGCACCGGTGTCGATGCCGAACTTTCCCTTGATACGACCGTCGATAATAACATCAGCTTCAACCAACCCGCGTATCGGGTTAAAGGGGATAGCTGCCGCCAGGCTATTCAAAACAAGGCATACCACCAGAAGGGAAATGTAGATAAGTAGTTTCATACTGTTACCATCGGTTATATATGGGAATATATAACCAAAGACATGATGAGTTCATTCAGGTATATACCAAAATGACGAAACCACCATATCTTATTGCGATGATGACAGCAGCTCATAACGGCGTTTTAGAAATACAATTGCTGTTCCCAAGAGTAAAAGAGTAGTCCCTACCCACACGAGATTTATAATCGGCTTTTTGGAGATATCCAGCAATAATCTGCCGGGTTTAGCATTGCTGTCCAGTAATCCCGGGATATCTAACACCACTGAGCCGTCATCTGCCCGTATCTGTTTTATAGATACCATGTACGTTTGCGAACAAGTCAATTCAGCAGGGTAATCCATAAGAGTGGAAGAGCCATCCTCGGCGGTCAGCATAGCTATGGCAGGAAGTATTGTATCAATATCATTGTTATGATTTACCAGTATTCGAGCCGTAACTTTCATGTCACCACTGCCATGGTTGCCCATCTTGTACCCATCAAATTCAAAGGCGAAATCACCTACGTTGACTTTGTGACCTTTCTTGAGGTACAAGCCTTCACCCGGATCGGGTTCTTCTACTTGTTGTGGTGAAAAGTATAAGTCATACCAAAGTGATTTTTGAATATATGGCCGTTTCATAATACCGTCAAGCCGCCTGGAATAATAGAGCTGTGGGCGACCTTCAAGTGTTTTTCCGTTTTTCTCAATGGCAAGAATCAACTCATTTTTAGGATAGGAAATATCATGTTCCATCCCCTGGTACACAAGGTTCAGACCATAAGCGGAAGAAGTACTTTCATTTTTGGTTAGAATGAGACGCTCGTTGGATACAAAAGCTGAGGACCCCAAAATACCAACCAACATAATCCCAAAACCAAAATGGGTAATACGACCTCCGGCAGCCTGCCAATTGTGGGGAATAATCTGTGCTGTAACAATGACATTTGATATTACGCAGGAAGCAGCAACCGCAAAAAAGAGGATATACATTGGGGTCTGAATCCCGATGGCAATACACAGGATAATCGTAGCAATAAACACGGTAGCCGAGGGTACGAGTTTCTTCATAAGCTCGGGTTGCTGCATGTACATTATCAAGCCGGTGACAACAAGAGCAAATATCCCGATAAAAGTGATATCAATGGCGTGCAGGAGAAAATATGAAATAGCAAAACCGGCAAGAATTGAAAAAACAGCACCGACAACCAACTTGGTCTGCCATTTTGAAAGGGACGGGGGAGCATACGTGGTAAAAGGAGCGACAGTGAGCAGAAAGGCAAAGAGAATCCCTAATGGCAAGGCAAAGCTGTTGTAAGTATCAATATCAGCAGCCCGGGGAGTAACCCCAATTGCTGTGGTAAGCAGAGGCAGGGAAGACCAAAACAGGACTACCATAGCAAACAAAAAGGAAAGAATCATTCCCGCGAAAAGCGAAAACTCTTTACCATAGATATTGTAATTCAACGGAGCCGATTGAAGTGATTTCCGCCGGTAGAAAAAGAGTGCTAAGCATAACAGTGCAATGGTGCTCATAAAGGAAATCAAGTATGAATTAACTCCCAAATCGACAAAACTATGAACCGAGAAATCCGCCAAGACTCCACTTCGGGTCAGAAAAGTACCGTAAATAACCAGCACAAATGTCAAAGCTGAAAGAAAGACATTGATTTTCTTGAATGCTCCTGTACGACGCTCAATGAGTAACCCGTGTAACAACGCCAGAGAAACAAACCAGGGAATAAGAGAAGAATTTTCAACCGGATCCCATGCCCAGTAGCCGCCCCAGCCAAGTGTTTTATATGCCCAGTAGCCGCCAAGGATATTACCGGCTCCGATCATCAACGCTGTTATCCCAACCCAGGGGAAAATCCGTTTTACATGCTCTCTGAAATCATTACGAATCAACGCCGCCATGGTCAGGGCAAAAGGGATAGCCGAAGCTGAATACCCGATAAACATAATAGGCGGATGCACAACCATCCAGGGATCTTGAAGCAGAGGATTTAACCCGGCGCCTTCGGGAGGAATGAAAGATAACATGGCAAACGGTGAAAGACGGACCATGATAAGCAAAAGGAAAAAATTTACCAGGCTGAAAACAACCATTCCCCAGTTAGCATAGGGACCACCTCGTTTTATAATGATATACCCGAAAAAGGCATTCAACATCACCCAAAGCAAGTATGTGCCTTCCTGTCCGCCCCAGAATGCTGAAAGTAAGTAAAAGAACGGTAGCGTGCTGTCAGAGTAGTCATACACATACTTAAAAATAAACTGATGGATGAAGAATAAATAGAATAACCATGCAGAAGCAAAAATAGTTGAAATTGTAAATAAATCATAGCTCAAATGAGCTAATGAGCCGAAGCTCTTTTTACCCTGGGCTAATCGGAAAAAAGCAAATCCCGATATGATGGTGAAACCAAGAGCAAACAGTATTGCTAATTGTCCGGGAATTTGCAATCCCATATATTACACTCCTTTATCGCTAACTGCTTCTTCATGTTCCTTGATGTCATGGAGTTCATTGCCGTCATCGCCCTGATATTTTGAAGGACACTTGACCAGCATTTGCTCAGCCACGAATGTATCCTGTTCACTTTTCCCTTTCAGTACAACCGAGGTCGCCTGATCGAAGTTGCCGGGGACAACTCCATAATAGACAACATTCATATATTCAGCAGATGATTTATCAGGAGCTTCGGGGTCATAAATGGCAAACTCGAGCCTGGATTCTTCGGCATTATAATTGACGGCATCGAAATCAATATTTCCCATTACCTGAACAGTTCGTTGGGCATGTTTTGCCTCATCTATCGAGACATATTGGACCGTCGTTTTATAGAATGCCGATGCACCCCAGACAATGAATACTATAATAATAATACCACCGATGATATATTTGGCTGTCATTTCATCTTCTCCTCAAGTTTTTTAACCTGTTTATCAAGTTTCATGAGATATACGAAAAGACCGACCCAAATAACAAGGGTAACTATCATAGCAATGTAATTTCCATCCATATCTAATCCTCACTTTCAAGCATAAGGCGATTTATATGATGTAACCGTCGAGCAAGGTTAAAGATCCAAAAAAAGATAGCGGTAAAGACCGCCAGTGACGTGAAAAATATCATCCTGACAGTCGCCCCCATCGTAAATTTCAGGTTGCTGTCAACAACAGAATCTGCCGGGTGTAAAGAGGGGACAATACGGGGGAGAACAAAAATCAAAAACGGCACAGTAATAAAGGCAAAAATAGCATATACCGATGCCAGGGCAGCTCGTTTCTCTTCAACTTCAATTGCTCCACGTAAGGCAAAATAGGCGCCATATATTAAAAGAAGGATAAAAATAGATGTTTCCCGCGGGTCCCAGTTCCAAAAAGAGCCCCAGGTGATTTTCGCAAAGATGGAACCGGTAATAGTCGCCAGTATGCAGAATAAAAACCCCAGCCGGGCAGCCTCATACGCCCGGTCATCAAAAACGATATTACGGGTTTTTAAGTACCGAATAGAGTATATCATAGACATCGTAAAAGCAATTACACAAATCCAGGCTTGGGGAATATGGAAATAGAATATCCTCGATGCTTCACCAATTATCTTTTGAGGCGGCGGAGTACTATAACTGAATATAATAACCCCTGTCATCAGAACGAATATAAGTAATTTCCACCACATATCGTTTCTTTCTAATCCATTATACGTTTTCGGCCGCTAAAAGAAAACATATTCCGAAAAATAATCAACAATTTAAGTCTTTATTAATGAGATAAACGCATTATTCCTGCCAGACATACTTAAACAATAGTATCGAGCCGGTTGTCATGACCACCGCGTAAGCCAACAGGAACTGCATTTCGGTCATAACAGCATCAAAAGCACCATTGTCAAACAGCTTTTGGGTAGCTTGAACAAGAGTAAGTAATAATGGAACTAATATAGGAAATGACAGCACTGCAAACAGTGCTCCTTTAACCGATGCCTTGGCGATAATAGCAGCAACCAATGTAGTCGCACTGCATAACCCAATAACTCCGAGTATCAGGACTGCCGAAAAAGCAGCAATACCAACAACTTGTGCATCAGTAAATATGAAAAACAATGGCGTAATCACAGTAACCATAACGGTTAGCAGGAAAAAGTTGAAAAGCAATTTGCCCAGATACACCGGCTCAGCCGCTGCTGCAAGTTTTAGAGCTAAGATAGTTCCGGTTTCCTCTTCCCTGATAAAAACCTGAGCCAGTCCGGCAACAGCAGAAAAGAACATGACCACCCAAAACAAGGCAGCCATGAGATGCGGGGGCAAGTTGCTTTGCCCCAATGAGAAAGAAACAACAGCAAGAGTGGTAATCCCGAACATTAAAATAGCGTTCAGCGCATACCGGCTCCGCAGTTCCAGCCGGATATCCTTGGCAAACACTGCAAAAGACTTACTAATTAAGCCGGCATTGGTTTTGGGCGAGGTCATACTCATCTCGTTCATTTGTTGCTATAATGACAATGCTGTTTGTTCGGAATTCTTTTACAATATCAAAAACAACTTGTTTACCATCATCATCAAGATTACTGGTTGGCTCATCGAGAAACAAAATGTCAGGATTACTCATGAGAGCCAGCGCATATTTCAGGCGTTGCGTCATACCGGAAGAGTATTCACCAACAAGATCATGACCGCGCCCCTCCAACCCAACCCGGTTCAACAGCTCATCTATCCGTTTTCCTGTTATTGTCAAACCGCGTAACGTAGCAAAAAATTGCAGGTTTTCTTCGGCGGTCAATTGGCTGTAGAGTTGAAGATATGGCGATACAAGAGCGCAGCTACTACGAAAGTTCTCTTCGGAAAGCTCCTGCTGGTTATTATTCAGGTAGAGTACTTTTCCTTTACTGGGGCGATATTGTCCTAAAAGAGTAAGTATCAAGGTAGATTTCCCGGAACCGTTCGGCCCGATAATAGCAATGGATTCACCGATCGAAAGCTCGAAATTGATATCAGAAAAAACCTTCCGATACCCAAACCGCTTTGACAGATTTTTTACTATCAGTTTATACATGACCCCAATCTGTGGAATTATAGCGGTAAATCAAGATAAAACGTCGATACTTTCTTAAATACAGAATGTAGTTTCGAGAGAATCTGAAAAAATAGAACTATCTTTCTTACTCAGTAGGAAATGATTTCCTCAATGAATAAAAAAATCAGGTGAAAATAAGAAATTCAAAAAAGCGGTGGTCGTCGTAAGTCATTGTTATACAACGCAAATATCAAATATTGAACAGTTTGGCACAAATATTGATGACGAAAATTGTGGTTGAATGTAGTGATACTGACCACAAAAGTTACTGATTGCAAGGAGAGGCAATCTTTCAATTTGAGAACAGTAAAAATAAGGAAGTTACCATGCTCTCAGGGAAATCGATTTTAGTCACCGGCGGTACAGGTTCGTTTGGCAAAAAATTCATTAAAACAATTCTACAACGGTATCCGGATATTCGACGGGTGGTAGTTTATTCCCGCGATGAGCTTAAGCAGTTTGAGATGAGTCAGTTATATCCTGAACAACAATATCCGCAGATGCGTTTTTTCATTGGCGATGTCAGGGATAAAGAGCGGCTGTATCGTGCGATGGAGGGAATTGATATTGTTGTCCATGCCGCAGCTCTCAAGCAGGTCCCAGCATGTGAATATAACCCGTTTGAAGCAATCAAAACAAACGTAATCGGAGCGCAAAATATCATTGAGACATCAATTGACCGGGGAGTAAATAAGGTCGTAGCTCTTAGTACTGATAAAGCGGCTGCTCCGATTAACCTGTATGGAGCGACAAAACTATGCTCTGACAAACTCTTTGTCTCGGCGAATG
The DNA here is from genome assembly GCA_024275255.1 of Candidatus Zixiibacteriota bacterium. Taxonomy (GTDB): domain Bacteria; phylum Zixibacteria; class MSB-5A5; order GN15; family FEB-12; genus JAJRZL01. Next base: position 10,434 of record JAJRZL010000037.1, read on the forward strand.
CTTTCAAAGGGCAGCATGATATACGCTTTTCAGTTGTTCGGTATGGGAATGTCATGGGGAGCCGTGGAAGTGTTATTCCATTTTTTATGAAGAAACGTCAGGATGGTGTTATTCCCATAACTGATACCCGCATGACACGGTTCAATATCACCCTCGAAGAAGGTGTTCGCTTAGTCCTTTTTGCATTGGAAAATATGTGGGGTGGCGAGATATTCGTTCCGAAAATCCCCAGTTACCGTATTACCGAGGTTGCCGAAGCTATTGCGCCGGAGTGCAAAAAGGTTGTTATTGGTATCAGACCGGGGGAAAAGCTGCATGAAGAAATGATTACGCAAACCGATGCTCTCCATTCCCTGCAGTTTGATGATTACTTTGTCATACTTCCGTCAGTAAAACTATGGGATGTACAAGACTATATCAGGACTTTCAGCGGTAAACCATGCCCGGCAGGGTTTGCATATAACAGTGGTACGAATACCCAATGGCTCGATGTGGAAACCTTGCGCGAGCTTATCAGGCAGCATGTAGATGAGAACTTTACTGTTGCTGAAGGCACACCCACACTCAAGCGAACAGGGCAGGGAGTCGAAAGAGTAATAGGGGGAACGAGAACAGAGTCGAAAGATGAAATTGCAAAAGGAGTTGGACGCAGGATAACACTGAAGCGTTCAGCAGTGAAACTTGGGAAAAGGAATTCCCGGAATGATATTACCAGAGACAATACCTCAGAAGACACTTCCGTACGGACGACAGTCGATATCGGAAGCTGATATCCAGGCAGTGGTGTCGGTCCTGAGATCAGATTGGTTGACTCAGGGACCCAGCATACCTGCTTTTGAACGGGCGCTTGCCGAAAAGCTGGGAGCTTCCAATGCGGTAGCATGTTCCAGCGGCACGGCGGCATTGCACTTAGCGATGCTTGCTCTTGATCTTGGACCCGGTGATGAAATTGTCACCACTCCAATCACGTTTCTTGCCACAGCGAATTGTGCCCGATTCGTGGGAGCGGAAGTCCGTTTTGTCGATGTTGATGCGGAAACAGGTTTGATGAGTGTTGAAGCTCTTCAAGCTGTTCTGGAAGACGACATCGAACGCAACATCAAAGCGGTTCTCCCTGTTCATTTTGCCGGACAACCGGCTGATTTGCCGGCTATATACGAGCTGGCAATGGAGTATGAAATTACTGTTGTCGATGATGCCTGTCATGCGATTGGTTCGTGGTATAAAGATGAAGACAACCGCAAATTTATTACCGGCGGGAGTCCTCATGCGGATATGACAGTTTTCTCGTTTCACCCGGTGAAACATATTGCTATGGGTGAAGGGGGAGCTATCACTACTCGAGTCCCGGAACTGGCAAGCAGATTGAAACTCTATCGTAATCATGGGATGCGTAAAGACAACCTGTTGCGGTGCGACCTAGCACTGGATTCTGAAGGAGTATTGAATCCCTGGTATTATGAGATGCACGAGTTGGGCTTCAATTATCGACTGACAGATATCCAGGCAGCCTTGGGGAAAAGCCAGCTAACGCAACTTGACAATTCACTTGAAAAACGAAATAAACTGGCAGAATTGTACCGTGAATCTATTGCCGAGGCGTTTCCCGATGGTTCCGTACGCCCGTTGGCTGTTCGTCCTAAAGTGTACCATGCCTATCATTTGTTTGTCATCCAGATTGAGTTTGACAAATTTGGTGTCGAGCGTTCGGAAGTGATGAAACGATTCCGAGCTGCGGGAATAGGCACCCAGGTACACTATATTCCTATCCATCTCCAACCGTACTATGCGAACAGGTATAACCTGAAACCGGGAGACTTTCCCCAATCAGAGCAATACTATTCTCGTGCACTGAGTTTACCCATGTATCCAGGGTTGACAGAATCTGATATCTTCCGTGTAGTGGAACAACTGGAACAAATACTAAAACATAACAAAGTGTCTGTATAGTTGCAGAGCAGAATATCACACAAAATATGCGTAAACATACAGTAGTGATACGAGTCGATTCATCGCAACGGATAGGAACCGGACATGTGATGCGGTGTTTAACCCTGGCTCAACAGCTAACAAGTGAAGGGTTCGAAGTTTGCTTTATCAGTCGTCAGTTACCCGGTAATATCAATAATGAAATTGATGCCGCCGGGTTTACTTTGCATCGTCTCCGGGAAGTCAATGATGCAGAACTGCTAGTGACGGATAATGAATACAGCCGGTGGCTTGGGGTTTCGTGGGAAGAAGATGCCGGGGAGACACGAGAGATAGTAACAAACATGGGCAGGGAAATACATTGGCTGGTGGTGGACCACTATGCGCTGGATAAACGATGGGAAGATGTGCTAAAAGAACATGTCGATTCCATCATGGTTATCGATGATTTGGCAAATCGTCCGCATTCCTGTGATTTGTTGCTCGATCAAAATCTTCATGCAAATCCTGACTCACGGTATGAACAATTTCTTCCCCAAACAGCAGTGTTATTGTCTGGACCGAAATTCAGTCTGCTACGCTCGGAATTTCGAAATGTTCGGAAACAGGTACGGAAACATGACGGTCCAGTGAAAAACCTGTTGGTATTCTTTGGTGGTGCCGATCCCGGTAATGAAACCACCAAAGCCCTGAAAGCCATACAATCTTTGCAAAACCGGTCCCTGTCAGTTGATGTCGTTATCGGGAAAGCAAATCCCCATGTTGAAGAAATTCGTTCCCTGTGTAGTAGGATGAGTCATACTACCATTTACCACAACAATGCCAACATGGCTGAATTGATGGTACGGGCGGATATTTCGCTGGGAGCAGGTGGGACGACCACATGGGAACGGTGCTGTCTGGGACTGCCAACCCTGATAATTGCCGTTGCCGAAAATCAGGTAGCTATCAGTACGGAAGTTGAGAAACGGGGTATGGCAATGTACCTCGGCACAAGTGCAGATGTAACATCAGATGATATGGCAAAAGCAATATCAAAGCTGTGTGATAATCCCGAAAAACTAAACGCTATGAGCAAAGCAGCGATGACAGCCGTTGATGGCAATGGTACGCATCGAGTTGTCGGGGAAATGTTAAGATTGCAAAAAGCTGGAGCTTCAGTATGAGAGTATTACTGTTAGGACCAACACATCCGAAAATAGAACAACATATTACCTCATCTGGTGATACCCTCATCAGATATGAAAAACGAATATCCACGCAATCATCTGTCTTGCGGAATATCGATTTTATTGTCAGTTTTGGTTATCGGTATATTATCAAGTCCGATGTGCTCAGGCAATTTCCCAAACGTGTTATCAATCTGCACATATCTTTTTTACCGTGGAATAAAGGAGCCGACCCGAACCTGTGGAGTTTTCTTGAAGATACACCCAAAGGGGTAACAATACATTATATAGACCCCGGTCTTGATACCGGTGATATCCTTGCTCAACGAGAAGTAATGATGCAACCGGATGATACCCTGCGCACCAGCTATGAACGTCTTACAACAGCTATTGAGAATTTGTTTTGTGATGTATGGATGGAAATACGAACAGGAAACAGGCTGGCTGTACCACAGCCCGATGGAGGAAGTTTTCATCGGCTGAAGGATAAACAAGCTGTCGAACATCTGCTTTACAAGGGATGGGATACCCCGGTGAAAGATTTGATTGGCAAAGCAAAGGAAATCGGCAAAGAGGTAGTAGTATGCAGGTAAAAGAAATTACCATAGGGAATAGAAAAATAGGAATGGAGCACCCGCCTTTTATCATTGCAGAGATGTCCGGTAATCACAACCAGTCGCTGGAGCGGGCACTGGCTATTGTCGATGCTGCTGCAGATGCAGGAGCACATGCACTGAAACTGCAAACCTACACAGCAGACAGCATGACTCTCAACTTAAACGAGGGTGAGTTTGCTATTAATGACCCGGAAAGTTTATGGGCAGGGAAATCGCTCTACAATTTGTACCGTGAAGCATATACTCCCTGGGAGTGGCATCGTCCCATCATGGAGCGTTGTCGGCAACATGGGATGATTGTTTTCAGCACCCCGTTTGATGCTGAGGCGGTCGAGTTTCTCGAAGAGCTTGATGTTCCCTGTTATAAGATAGCTTCATTTGAAAATACCGATACCCCCTTGATACGAAAAGTGGCATCGACCGGTAAACCGGTCATTATTTCAACAGGTATGGCCACAGTTGCTGAACTGGATGAAACCGTCCGGGCTGCGCGTGATGCCGGCTGTCGGGAGTTGATACTTCTCAAATGTACCAGCAGTTACCCGGCTACCCCGGAAAACAGCAACCTGATGACAATCCCACATTTGAGACAGCTTTTCAATGTCGAGGTAGGGTTGTCCGATCATACGCTCGGGATAGGTGCTGCGGTGGCTTCGGTAGCCCTGGGAGCGACTGTCATTGAAAAGCATTTTACAATATCTCGTGCTGATGGTGGTGTTGACTCTGCTTTTTCCCTGGAACCAGAGGAGATGCGTTCGCTTGTAACTGAAAGTGAGCGTGCCTGGCAGGCTCTGGGGGAAGTGACGTATGGAGTTACTGACCATGAAAAACGTTCCTTAAAATTCCGACGGTCTTTGTATGTCGCTTCCGATATGAAAGCGGGGGAGACATTCACACCAGAAAATCTGAGAAAAGTTCGTCCGGGGTATGGGCTGCCGCCAGGTTACTATGATTTGCTTATCGGAAAACGGGTTGCCCGTGATGTTAAAAAAGGAACGCCGGTAAGCTGGGAATTAGTAGGTTAATATATCATCAGGGGCTTGATATGCTTGCTTTGATACGCCGGTTCATAAAAAAGATTCTGCCGAAAGCTGCCCTTGTCCGTATCTATCGATGGCAGGCAAAACGGTATATCAACAGCTTGTCGATACCGGTCGATACCTGCAAGAAAACCCTGCTGGCATTGAACCATTTCTTTGATCAGGACCTGCGTGCCCTTGAAATATGCAATACCGATTTTAATTTTGTAAAAATTGATACGACAATTTTGTTCAAGGGTGCTAAAATTCATTTTAACCCCGATGTGCAGGCAATGCGAGTCCCCTATGAGAGCGAACACCCGGTTAACAGGAACAACTGGTATCGGGAAACCGAGTTTATCTTTGGGCTGCTGGATAAACGCTTTCACATGAAGCTTATTATCACCCCTGCTGATTGTTATTACTGGATACGGGAGTTTATCGAAGTTGCCCGTCGTCATGGAGTAAAAACAATCGTTATCAATAAGGAAGGTACAGTTTCTCCCGAGTATTTTGAATCGGAATCGGCTCGCATACGAAACAATGCTCCCTTTCTCAGTGATCATTTGTTTGTCTGGAGCGAACGTCAACGCACCTATTGGAATCGGGCAGGTGTCAGTGATGACTATATCAGTGTGGTTGGCCAGCCGCGTTCCGACTTGTTTTTCCTTGAGAAGAAAAATGAAATAGACCGTCTTTTTCCCAAAAAGCAACCGTTGGTGACATTGTTTTCGTACATGGATGAAGCATATATCCCCATATCTTTAGTCAGGCAGGAAGGGCTATCGTGGCGGGAAATGAAAAAAGAAACCCACGAGGAAGTGGCTCGTCTGGCAGACAAATATACGGGGTATAATTTTGTTGTCAAAACACATCCCCAGCAACCTGATTTATATGAGCTGCAGCGGAAATACAACAGCGATAACCTGCGGGTGATAGGCGGTTCTTCGGTTGCCAACGAATTAATACAACGCTCGGAGTTAATTATCGCTTTTCAGACAACAGCCGTTATCGAAGCCATGTTTTTGAATAAAAGAGTGATATATACATTCTGGGATAGACATGTGTCCCGACTGCAGGATGACTTGCTTCCCTTTCATAAAGCAGCAGGAATACGTATTGCCCGGTC
>JAJRZL010000038.1 GCA_024275255.1 Candidatus Zixiibacteriota bacterium
GGTCAGTCAGTAAATACCACCGACTCAGCCGTACGTATTACCCATCTTCCTACCGGGTTGGTAGTTACCTGTCAGGATGAAAAGTCACAACTGAAGAATAAAGTCAAGGCGATGAAAGTGCTTCGGGCGCGATTATACGATATGAAAATGGCGGAACAACAGGCGAAAATAGATGCCGAGCGTCGTTCCATGGTCTCCACCGGCGACCGGTCAGCAAAAATACGGACTTATAACTACTCACAGTCTCGAGTAACGGACCACCGCATCGGATTGACATTATACAAGCTCGATCAAATTATGGATGGCGACCTCGATGAACTCATTGACGCGCTCCGTCACCATGACCAGGAACAGCGGTTAAAACTGCAGGAACAAAGTGGAGAGTACCGATGAAAACTGTACGTATCCTGCTCGCCATTGTCCTTACGATAGGATTACTTTATATTGCCCGAACTACTTCCCGCGGGAGACCGGAATTTATTACCCATTCCGAAAACGGCTATACGTTTGAGATGACAACCGTGCCAAAAGTGGATGAACGGCAACTGGCAAGAATTGAAGTGAACATTACCGGAGACCTGGGACCGGGAATAAAACCGGTATTCAGAGGAACGAAACCGGGTCAGACCGACACCACGTCATACCGATTTTATAGCACTATTCCTCTCTGGAAATCAGACTCAGTCGAGAATGTCTATTACATGGAAGTAACTGCCGGGAATCGCGGCGGCAAGCTCTGGTACTTCTTTGAAATCCGGGACAACACCGGAGGACTCAGGGCAACATTTATGCAGCCAAACGGGAAACCCTTTTTGTTGAAATATATCGGTCATGTTCCGGCATGGATACTTATCGGGCATATCTTTTTTATGTTTACCACGGTATTCTTTGTCGTATTAGGGGCACTCACCGGTCTTGAAATGATATTCGGAAAAGATAAGCAAAAACAGTTGTCCCGATATTTCCTTGTCGCAGTTATTGCTTCTTTTTTAGGTGGATATCCGTTTGGGTTTATGATGAACTATTATGCCTTTGGCTCTGTCTGGGAAGGAGTCCCATTTGGTACAGATGCCACGGATAACAAAACACAACTCTTGTTTGTCTATTTATTATTTGTTCTGCTAATAAATATCGGCTCCCTGACACGCGGAAAATTGGGCAGAAATTTATACTCCCCCAAAACACGTGGATGGTTCGGGTTCGGCGCCTTACTTTTACTTATCGGCATATACTTGATTCCACACTCTATCCAGTTTTCCCCTGCCCTGACTTATACCGTGTGCTACTCATTCATTGGCGTTGTGGCTTTGTTGTATATACTGGGACTGGTTGTTACCAACAGAAACAAACCCAAAAAACAAGTTACGGCGGTAGAACAAGAATGATACCTGTTGTAAAAAATGATAGCTCTGCATAAGCCGGAGCATGGTACGCGCCATGAACAACACCCTCCCTCAGCTTATTGGCAAGTATAGCGTCATGCTTGACCATGCCGGTATTGACCAAAGCCTTGCAGAGGTAGAGCTCATACTTTGTCATTTACTCAATGTTGACCGGCTGCATTTATATCTCGATAGTGAAAAACTCATCACGGAACAACATATAGCCCGGCTGGATGAGATTATAGCAAAACGCTGTACAAGGTATCCGCTTCAATTTATCCTTGGGGAAGCCTGGTTTTATGGCAGACGGTTTATTGTCACCCCGGCAGTCATGGCACCTACTCCCGAAACTGAATTATTGTGCGAAACAGCATTGAAAATTATAGGCAATAAAAAACTATCATCTCCCCGCATTCTTGATATCGGGGTCGGTTCCGGTGTTATCTCGGTAACCCTTGCTAAAGAACTCCCCGATTGTAAAGTTGTAGCAGTGGATATTTCCACAGAAGCACTCGATGTCGCTCGTCAAAATGTATTGGCATATACTTGCGCTGACAAGATTGAGCTTCGGCAGTCCGATTTTTTCAGCGCCGTCAAGCCCGATGAACAGTTTGACATTATTATTTCCAATCCTCCCTATATTGCCGAACCTGACTATGACACCCTTCCCCCGGAAGTACTTGCCGATCCTAAAATTGCCATGACCGCCGGAACAGATGGACTGGATGCTATCAGGGTAATAGTACAGGAAGCACCGAATTATCTTGCCCCCAATGGACGGATTATGTTTGAAATCGGTTGTGAGCAGGCGGAGCAGGTAGCAAAACTCACCGAAACCGATAACCGGTATAGCTCAATTGATATATTAAAAGATTTGAACGATAGGGACCGGATAATTGTTCTTGCCTGTAATAACCATTAATAATCAGAACGGAACAAACGTATGAACTACACAAGGCAAAGGAACCATCGGCAGAACATGTTATTGATTATCGCTCTCATCACAATTTTTGTTATGACCCTGGTATCCTGTTCCGTAAGTACGGATCCACCTCCGGCAGACAACGAAAAGCCATTTACGGTATATACCTATCATGTTATCAACAAGTATCCGCATGATATTCATGCCTACACCCAGGGACTGGTCATTGACAGTGGCTTTTTGTATGAAGGAACCGGGATATATGGTTCATCTACTTTGCGTAAATTGCAGGTTGAGACCTACGACACCCTTCTCATTCGAGCTATCCCGGCTCCTCCAACGGGGAGCTATTTTGGTGAGGGCATCTGCGTACTGGGAAACCGTATTTTTCAACTGACCTGGCTGAAACAGGTCGGCTTTATCTATGACAAACAAACGTTTGACTCTCTTGGCGAGTTTTCCTATGCCACCCAGGGATGGGGGTTAACATTTGACAGCTCTCATTTTATCATGAGTGATGGCTCTGCATTTCTTTCTTTCCGGGACACGGCCACGTTTACTGAGGTGAAAAAAGTCGAGGTGCACGACAGTATCGGACCGGTGGCAAGACTCAATGAACTTGAATATATTAACGGTGAAGTATGGGCGAATGTGTATCAAACAACCCGCATTGTCCGTATTGATCCGTCAACCGGTAGAGTCGTAGGAATACTTGACCTGCAGGCATTAGTTACCGAAGCCAAACAGGATTACAGCCTTGCCGAGGTTCTCAACGGCATTGCCTACGACAGGGAACAAGACCGACTGTTTATTACCGGCAAAAACTGGCCCTCAATATACGAAATAGAGGTTGTTCCGGATACGTTGTAAGAGGATTATTACAGCTCAACCACAAGCATTGTTTCATCAGTTTCATTAGCCATTGTAAGAATGTTACCATCAGCATCAACCACCATTGTACAACCACCAAACTCATTAACACCGTCATTGCCGACCGCGTTGATACCGGCAACAGTAACATGATTCTCCCTTGCGCGCTCAACCAGCAATCGTTTCCAGTCGTCTATTCGTACCCGGGGAAATGCCGCTGGAATAAATATCCTCGTAGCGCCTTGTTGAACAAGTTCGGTAAATAATTCCGGAAACCGAATATCATAACAAATCGCCACACCCAATGTACCCCATGTAGTTTCAAATAATCCCGGCGTTGTTCCCGGTTGGTAAACTGTTGTTTCATTCATCGGTTCGAATAAATGTATTTTCCTGTAAAGCTGGCAGGAACCCCGATGATGGAAAAGGTACACATTATACATGCCGGTATCTGTTCTTACAGGACAGCCAAGCATTACCGCAAACGGAAATTCGGATACTGTATGCAGGACATGTTCCAGACTTTCGACCGGCTGTACCCGGTAAAGACATCCGGTGGTACTCAATTCACCAAAACATACGATGTCCGGCTCTTGCTCTGCTGCCTGCCGAAGCAGCGTTACATAGTCAGTATTGGTAATATCTTTTTGAACCAGAAGGCACTTCATACTACGATTTTTATATTATCAGTTTTATATGGATTACAAGATAGCCCGAGATAACGTCACGGAAAAACAAAAAAAGATAACTGTATTGTTGCTTTATCCTTTTGGAACTGTTTAGGTAATAGCAAGCTAATGATTGAGCAGATACACCTGCCCATTGTAGTATGAAACTTTGTGTGCCTGGGCACGGATATTGACTAAATCACAGAAGAACGATTCCTTTTCCTCCGGGCCGGTATCAGCCTTCAAAACCGACAGAGGAAAATCGATATTCAAAATACGGCAGGAGCTGGTGATTTCGATAACATCAGGAGGGAATAACCGCTCGGCAATAACCGCCGTACGTATATCATCAAGAGAAAATGATGGTAATGTCATTGTTCCCGATATGGGAGAAATCCTGGTTACCGAGGTAGTATATGCACTCTCTTTAACTGTCGGCACATACCGACCGCTATAACTGATGGAACGGAACAGGTACTCCAGCGGTGGAGGACACCCGGCACGACTGGAATGACGCAAAAACACCTGAAACGTTCTGCCATCAATAAAAGTAATCTGCACTTTCAGAAAATCATCCGATGGCGGTTGACTATCGAGAGTATTACCAATCAGAATCTGTTTAGGGAACTTTGCCGCCAGATGGATGAGTTGTTCGGCTGTGTACCCAATCAAACCTATATTATTGGATGACAAGTGCAACTGTTCCGGAGGAATAACCTGTACCGGCAGATGAATAAGGTTGGTTTGTGTCAACTGTGTAAAGTAAACGGTATCGCCCAACAAGAGGAACTCATCATTTTGTAATGGAGTTACCGGAAAAGGATGACGAATAAAGGAAAGATTATCCTGTTCGGTAATAGTCTCACTGGGACCGGGTTCGGACCACTCAAAGGGAAAAATCCTGTCGATTTCGACAACTTTAATCTGTGCAACAATCTTGAGGTCCATGGCTAACGTAAAAGCAACAGCCATGCCCGAAAAAACTTTGCAAATCAATCCTGCCCAAAAACATTACCATGTTATACCACAACAGGTTAGTGATTTGTTGTTCACCTGCATATCAGGGAGGTTACCTGTTTTGCAATATCAGGTATGCAACAGAAGTAATAAACAGGCAATCAAATATCTTTTACTATTAATGTAAACATCCGGCTACCGGTTCCGGTCCATCGGCAAACAAGAATTGAAATAAATATGTTAAATCGGCAATATTGATATCACAGGAACCATCGACATCAGCATTATTTGGCTGTCCCGGTAGTTCCTCGCCGGTAAACAAGTTTCCGAGCAGAATTGTCAGGTCAGCAACATTGACTATCCCGGAATTATCAATATCACCATAACTTGAAACCCACCCGGTTTCTCCAAACTGGGAGATGAGATATTGAATTAATTGCTGTGCCGAATTGTCCGTTAAAAACATTACAGGAAATGCCAAAAGAACCCGATACCCATGAGGTGTCTGATACAACAGCCCTACCGGCTTATTTTCCAGCTCAGGAGTATCAGAAATCGAATTATAAGTATATATCACAATAGCACCGGGACGGGGCTGGAGTGTCGCAACATTCGGCAAATAACCGAGGATATTGTTGGTATCCACCTCCACCGAGGGCCAGCCATACTGACCATGCGCTCCGGCAAATTCAAACGAGCTGTTATCAGTATAATCCTCCAGTCCAAACTCATCATAGCGAATATCACCTGCTCCAAAAAACGATGACCCCCAACTCTGGATGGTTTTCAGCCCACTGACCATCATATTCCCATTATATCCCGCATACCAGGCAAGGTTATCATTACTGTTGCGTATTGCCTTGGTTGCAAAATCATCATCGAACCACAAAAGTGATGAGTATTGCCCGGCAATATTTTTTGAAAGGACCGAAGACGGCTCCTCCACCTGCTCCAGGGCATACGTTGTTTCTCCGAAAACCATATCGAAAAATGCAACCTGTTCATCCTGGGGGGGGACACTTGTTGCCTGACTGGTTTCATCGACAACGAGGATACCACCATCAAAAGTAGCCGGTACGGCACTGACAATCTCCGAGCTATCGGACTCGTTGCTATCCATATCAACGGCGGTGACTCGATAATGGTACCAGGTATGACCGTTGACCTGCGTATCGGTAAAGGGCGGTTCCTGCACATTATCCTGATACAAGAGCCATTGCCCGGAATCCACCTGCCGATAAATCCGGTACCCGCTAATATCGGCTTCCGGGTTATCATCCCAGTTAAGCTGTATTTGATTGAGTTCAGCCGCGGCGTTTATTCCTGTCGGTTGGCGAGGGACAACAAGCGGAATTTCACTGCCTTCTACTGAATAAATAGCCGGATACCCGTCCGGGACAAAACTGACAACCGAAATATAATACCTGCTGCCTTCCTGCAACCCTCCAATAACAAAAGAACACGCCCCGGAAGGTACGTCAGCCGAGTCAGTATAAATACCGGATTCCAGTCCCCAACGTACACGGTAGGTATATGTCGGATCACAGTCACTCCAGAACACTTCCAACGACTGCCCGTCACCCTGATCAACAACCCTTTCGACAATAGTCGGTTCGGCAGCATTGGCAACATATGCCACCGATGCTACTCCCATTTTCACTACTTCCGACAGGTAGGTAAAATCCAGCCGGGAGGATATATCAATGTTTGTATGCCATCCGGGATAGTTAAACTCAGCTTCAATAGAATTGACAACCGGGTATCCCTGAGCGGCAAACGACATGTGGTCCGACCCGCCCGGTGATATACTCGTTACCGGAGTAAGGGTAGTAACCCGCTGGGCAGCATCACCGGTTACCTCGGCGTATGCCTGTACAATACCTCCATGACCGATTGATATTTCACGAGCAGTATATGGATCATACCCTACCATATCAAAGTTATACATTACTTCAATATCTGTACTGTCCTGAACAAATGTAATTGCTGCATGGTTTGACCCAACCAACCCGACTTCTTCTGCTGAAAAGGGAATAAATATTACGGTCTTTCGTAATGGCACCCCTGCCAATACACGGGCTATTTCCATAGTGGTGGTAGTACCGGAGCCATTATCATCAGCACCCGGTGCAAATATACGCGGATCGCTGCTTTGATTGTACGAATCATAATGAGCACCAACAACAATGACCTTATCAGGCTTCACAGTGCCGAGTTTTACACAAACTACATTATACAGGTTCAACCCATTATATGAAAACGGTTGAAGAGAAACATCGGTGTATCCCCAGTCGAGAAATTTCTGCATAATCCAGTCACGTGCTGCAACCAGCGAATCAGTGGTGACATACCGGGTTTGAAATGCTTCCAGCCGGGTATCCCAGGCATACACTGAATCCATATTCACCAGGTTGGCAAGCGAATCGGTGGGGAAATCTGATACCGCGCGTAACCGGTTAGAAACAGTTGGCGGTTGATAGTACCATCGGACCTGTCGTTGGGTAAGAGGAACAGCGACATAATGGGTGGAATCAGCCAGTGTCGCAAGGGCTTGTTCCTGTAATGACATGATATACATACCGTTCCCCAGGCTGGTGACACCTCCGTACTTGTTCAAGGCAGAGGGACTGTGCTCATATCCACATAATGGTTGTACGAGATACCATTGTGATGGCTCCGTATTCGGCAGCAATAATTCAAAGGTGATACCTGCCTGCTGAATGTCATGTACTTGCCTGGGAGATAAACTGACCAGGAAACGGTTGCCAAAACGAGTAAAAGGCTTGTCTGCTATTGTGCTGATAAACTCGGCATCCGCTTTACTGGTGAGGGTAACCCAGCCTATATCATCGGCAACTGCTGTTTGCAGCAAGATAATCATACTTGTAAAAATGGCAACTGCTATCTTATTCATACATTTCCTGTCAGTTTTCATACGTCTATTGATACTAACAACCAGATTAGCACGGTGTTCAACAGATTACACATAAAAAATAATAATGCGTAACCCTATTGATACCTATAATGACACATATTTTACTATAATGTCAAGGATACTATGAAAAGTTGGATAATTGGCATGGGTTAGTAACAAGAAAATAACTACATAATAAAAAAACGGGGGAAACAATAGCCGGAAAGTAGGGTTATCAGAGACTATGCCATAGCTTTGTATTTTGGAGGACAATCAAAAACAGCTCAAAACCCGCTTTCCTTCGGATATCTGGATTAACTATAGTTTTCTCCCTTCAAACAGAAACAATCATGACTCAATAAGTCAGCCGCACTCCCAATCCCGCGGTAAAATTGTGATAGTCAAAATACCAGTCATTGGAGACCTTGTTGTAGTTTCGTATCGTAACCAAAAGAGTGACAAGTTCCGATAACCGGTAAGAGTGCGCCAACTGGAAATCCGTATATTCGACAAAAACATGCTCTCCGGCAGGAATGCGGCTGGTGAAATAGTAAGGATAACTCTTACGCTTGAATCGAAAGGTAGTGGTTGTTGCGTGACGGCGCGTCCATTTCGAATCAAATGAAATTCGATGCTGCCATTGATCATACCCATAGAAGTTTTCAAAATTATCTGTCCGCCGGGTAAATTCTGTTTCCCAGCTTACTTTGTACCGATGAGTAAAACGGTAATGTATCCACCATGAAAAACGATTTTCCCGGAAATTACGGATTTCAAAAGGTCTGCCCTTTACTGCTCCATATTGAATGGTATAGGTTCGACGTTCATCATAGTACCGTTTTTCCGACTGGAAAATAAACCGTGTGCTTATCTTCCGAGAAGCCCGGTAACGGATACGAAATTGCCAGAGATACGAATGATAATCATAAGATTTCAGTTTTACGAGAACAGTATCAGGACCATTTACTGCAAGGGTATCTGTTTCATCATAGTTGACATTATGATAAGAAAAACTCTGTTGCAAGCGAAACGAACCGATAGTATAGCGATGACTTAATTCGAGGAATGTCTCCCACTTTTTCAGTGTTCGGGCAAGGTTTTGACCGGAATCATCTATCAGGTCTTTATTGCGCCGAGACAAGTTACCTTCGAAGAACAAGAAACCATTTTCCATATACTGCCAGCTGGGAATATACATAACCCCGATGGAACTACGGTTACGATTGCTATAATTAAAATATACATTATCATTCAGATACGCTTTGAGCTTATGACGAACACGAGGGTTTTGCTTAAATTGCCATTTCACATTGGCGTCGATATATCCGACCAATGCGCCTGTTTCCAACGCATTGTCATAAGAATGATAGATATTTGATTCCCGAAGCGGAATCACACTCAAATCAAGGGTGGGACGATTATGAGCAACGGCTGCAGCCACGGAAATACATGTGAATACTGTAATCAGAAAAGTTACGATAGTCCTACTGTAATACATCATAAGGCAGTCCTTTACCAGGTATTATCGTTACCGGTTAAAGAGTTCATTATATTCACGGTTAAATTTCTGAGAAGTTGGCAATGCCTTTTTTGCTTCCGCATACTCAGCCTTTGCTTGTTTTACAAGCCCCAGCTTATAATATACCTGACCGAGTTTCCAATGGGTTTTCCAATTTTCACTGTCGTATTGAAGCGCCTGTTGGAGCAATGTTGCCGCTTCTGTTAAATTATCACGCTTTTCTTCCAGTATGGCAAGGTTATGATACGCTTTGGCATAGTCCGGCTTCAGCTTGATAGCCTCCCGGTAATCCTTCGCAGCACTGTCAATTTCTCCAAGCTCGCGACTTGCTTTCGCCCGGTTATAATATGCCTGGGGGGAATGTGTCAGGCCTACTAACCGATTGAAACAGACATACGCCGAGTCATACTCTTTTAATTTTAAGTACGTAGTTCCCAGATTATTTAATCCTTTTTCATGGATAGGGTTCAGGTCTATAAGCTCTCGGTACGTAGAAGCAGCCAACTCGTAGTTATTAAGTTTACTGTAAGTCAATCCCAGGTTGAAAAGGGCTTTGAGGTTTCCCGGATCAAGGTCAATAACATACTGGTAGTACACAGCAGCAGAATCATATTGCTTGATATCCGAATAAAGCCGTGCCAGGTTATATGCTGCCTTGGAATAGCTCGGATGAACAGTAAGGGCATAGCGATAGTGGGCAATGGCACTATCAGCCTGGTCCATATCAGCGAATACCATCGCCAGGTTGAAATGGGCTTCATAATAGGAGCTGTCTAATGTAACAGCATGTTGATAACTGTAAATTGCCTGTTTTTTATCTTTCAAATGATTATTAACAACAGCAAGGTTAAACCATAAGCTGGCATCAGATGAATCAAGAGTTATAGCATGTTCGTATGCAGTAACTGCTTTTTCAGGAAATCCCAAACGACTATAACAAACACCAAGATTTTTATACAGTTTGACTTTTTTGAATCCCAGCGCTGCTGTTTTCTCGAAATGTGATGCTGCGGAACGATAGTTTTCATTATCCATTTCCAACAACGCAAGGTTATACCGAGCCTGGGCATACCCCGGTCGAAGCCGGAGAGCCTCTTTGTAACTATCCATTGCAGCAGCAGTATTGCCAAGACGATTGTAAACAATCCCAAGATTATAGTGTGCCGGGGCTGATTCCGAAGATTTGCGAATCCCTACCGCCTTTGTAAACCACTTTTCGGCATTTTGGTAATCGCCTATTTCAAAGTAGAGCAACCCCAGGTTATAAACCGGCTTAAAATAAAATGGACGCAGTGCTATGGCAGCTTCATATTCTTTGATGGCTTCACCGAGTTTATTCATCTTATGATAAGCAAGTCCAAGGTTATAATGAGCGCGAGCATAGGCGGAATCAAGAGCAATGGCACGGGTGAGAAACGGGATGGCTTCTTTATTCTCCCCTTGAGAGAGCAAGAAAGAGGCAGAGTCATTCAATAGTACTGCCTGGGGGATGGCACTTGATGTGCCGGGTTCATCCTGCGAAGTATCAGGCTCAGAAGAAAATTTCAGATTGGATGTACTCAGCTCCTCATCGGTATTGACTGTCCCCGGCTCAAACTTTTGCGGCTCTGAAATAGTAATAATCTCCGTACGGCTATCCTGTACCCGTCCGGATTTACTGACCGCATAAACAAGTATTGCCAAAGCGAACAGCCATACTATTCCATTGATTACTGCAAGGGCATGTTTTTTCATTGTAACCGTTTTTTCAATCCCTCTTCATTGGCTATCTGTATATTTAACCCCGGTCTCGCATTTACTTCCAGAACAAGCGGACCATGCCTGGCATCGCAAACAAAATCAACACCAATATATCCCAATTTAATAATATCTGAAATACCTGCCCCGTATTCTATCATTTCAAAAAAGTGCGGGA
Organism: Candidatus Zixiibacteriota bacterium; assembly: GCA_024275255.1. Classification (GTDB taxonomy): domain Bacteria; phylum Zixibacteria; class MSB-5A5; order GN15; family FEB-12; genus JAJRZL01. Next base: position 11,148 of record JAJRZL010000038.1, read on the forward strand.
TAGGAATACCTGACAGGGGATTACCGGTTTCGGGGTGATGAGTGATAACTTTGTTATAGTGACACCCGTTAAGAGACAAGCCGGTTTCAAGATCAATTCCGACCCCTAACCCTCCCTGGTGCAAATTAGCTTTGCCGTCGGATTCTCTGGTCGGAACCCGCATCATCGCCATAAGCGGACGATTACCCTTAAAAATGATTCTTACATCGGTGACACCTTCAACACCATCTGCAATAAAGGCATCCACACCCGGATGATTAATAATTCGTTCCTCAAAGTAGGCGGTGTCTGAAACATTATCGCGAGAAAACGCGCCGTTAAATATTTGCTGCACATGGAAAGTAATGTCTTCGACATCAAGAGTAGTACTTCCGCTTTGAAACAACTCACCCTTTCGCTCAACGAGGAGAATACCGCTTCCTCCATATCCTCGATTCGGTTTAATAACAAACGAGTGTACTCCCTCGAGAGCTTTTTGCCATACTCGCAGCGATTCCAAACCCGTCACGGCATGGTATGTTTGGGGGACAGGAATACCATGTGCTGACAGAAGCTCCTTACACCGTAATTTATTATCTACATTGGGGAAGAATTTCCGTTCGTTATTGGTATAAATCAACTCTACATTACGGGCATTGATACCTAACAACCCGAGTTTTGACGGAAGCAATCCCAAAAGGTGAGTGATTCTCATAGTTTTATACTCTTGCAAAAAGGTGTCTGAAACGTGAGTATTCCATTAAGCGAAAGCCGCTATAACGACCGATATAGATATACACGGCAATCACAACAAGTATTGTTTCCGGGAAACTGATAACAACAGACTGTAATAGTCGCCATGACATAAGGCTGAAAGCGGTCGCAGCAACAAACAATGTAAGAAGTGTAATACGTGCCGCTTCCCACACTCCATATTCTTCAGAGATAAGAGAGAATCGTTCCACGGTTAAGGTCAATATGACAAGAGGGAAAAGGGCAACCCGGGCAAGGTCAAGCCACCCCACCTGTACCCCTACTATTGTTAGTCCCAGGTTAAAAAGAACGACACCGGAAAGAATAATTGCCAAACGTGGTGTATGCAATAGTTGTAGTCGGGTCAGTATTAACCTCACAATCGCTCCGAAAATCATGATAAGAATAAACAAAATGGCTCCCTGCCAAAGCCCGGTATCACGAAAACCGATTGCGATAAGAGCAGGCATAAAGGTACCGAATGTTTCAAGACCTATAATATTCCGGAAAAATACAACCGCCAGTACCCCGATCGGTAACATGATAATAATCTTGAGCAGTTCAAGCGATATGGAAACCCGTTTGAATGTCGCCCAAATATTCAGAATATCCAACGGATGATGTTTAAGCGATGCCAAGCCTGCATTGGTTGTTGTTAACCGCTTCTTCAAGTTAAAATAATACTTGAAATTGATATCTTTCGTATGAGTGATGACAGGTTGTTCACCATAGTAAAGAATAAGATAGTTTGACGGTATTTCACTGAAATAATGATTCGTAGGACAAAAAGGAACCCAGTACCCATGGATATAATACTCAACCCATATATGAGTCGCCTTGGACTTACCGGTACTGAGAATTTTTCCTCCCACCAAACGGGCAGGAATACCAAGGTAACGCCCCAAAGCAACCATCAACCGGGATTTTCCCCCGCAGGAGGCTTCACCCAAATGGTATGCTGTCAAGGCATCGGTTGTCCCCGAATACTTCACATATTTCATGTCATAAGTAACATACTGGTAAATATTCGAGATATTGTACAAGATGGTACTATCAGTGCTCAGGTGCAGAGAATCCGCCAGCGCTGCGATCTCCGGACTGTCCGACTGTATGGCGGTATCCGCGAGTAAACTTCGTGCAATTTTTTTGGGTATTACCTGTTCTGTCGGTAAGGTAGAATCAATGGTAAAACGACGATTTTTGGTAATAATCGTTGCCGTATAGCTGATACTATGCCGTCCACTGATTTTTTTCGCTTTCCATATTCCTCGACGGTTTAATGAGTTTGTTTGGACAACAAATTTCATATCATCCGAACCAAACGCTTCATCACTAACCGTTTGGTTTGCCAGCGTCTGAGGAAGCGCCATACTGATTTCAACAGCCGTACCATGACCATCAAATTCCATGACAGTCTCTAAGTAATAGCTTTCTGATTGAATGACGGCATCGAGATTGTACCCCAGGTAGGAAATCTTATAGAATGCCATCACCGATGCTCCCAGCACCAAAAGTGCCGGGAGCAAACCGGTCAACAAACGCGAATGTTTTCTTGCCTTTACGGACATGTGGTAACCCCAAGACCATCACGACGGCTGATAGCATCAGCTACTTTCGAACAGTTGGGATAGCTCGTTATGACAATACAATACTCATCAACAGCAAGTGCATCAAAACCGAGCCGTTCCTGGCATCTCCCTGCCCAGTAATGTGCCTCACCGGCTTGCTTGCCATCAGGATAGAGATTGTAATAGGTAGTGTACGCATTTAAGGCATTGGTGTAGTCATTAGCGCCAAAATAGTATGCTGAGGCAATTTTATAGTAGGCATTGGGAACCCAGTCATTATTCGGTTCCGATGCCAAGAAGTCCTGATACAATGAAATAGCCGTGGCAGTATTTCCCAGTGCATACTCACAGCTCCCCAAATAATACCGTGAGTGGGCAACCCTGTCGGAACTCGGGAAGTTAGTAATAATCGACTGGAAATCCGCCTTGGCATCAAGGTACGTATAGGATTCGAGATCGTATTTACAAAGTGTCCGATAATACCAGGCATCGACTATCTTGGAACCGGCAGGGTAGTTCGTTATTGAGGAGTTAAATTCAGTTACCGCCTGCGTTAGATTTTCCTGGTTGTAATAGGACATCCCTTTATAATAACTTGCCTTAGCGGCTTCATCAGTTGTGGAGTAGTTGGTCAAGAGCTTATTATATTCGATAATCGCAGAATCATACACATCATGAGTATAATATATCCAGGCAACATTATAGATAGCAGCAGCAATATCCGGTGAGGACGGAAAATTACTCTCCACATTGTGGTATGCATTAATCGCCTGTGTATAATCATTGAGAGCTTCGTACACTCTCCCCAACCGATATTGTGCCCGGCTTGCTATCGGGGAGGAAGAGTAATTGGCAATGATAAACTGGAAATCCGCCAAAGCACCGGAATGGTCAAGCTTGTTATCCTTATAAACACCCCGCCAGTAGTATGCATCGGGCACCAGGCTGTCGGAAGGATAGGTGGTAATCAAATCAGTCATCGCTGCAATGGCAGAGTCGTTTTCGTTTAACTGGGAAAAAGCCAGGCCAACTCGGTACTGTGCAGCGGCAGCATACTGACCCGATGGATTAGCGGTAATAAGCGCTCGGAGTGATACAATAGCACCGGAATAGTCATTATAGGAATACTGCCTGAGAGCATCACCAAACATGCGTGTTTCTGTATCGGCGTTGGGAGATAAGGTTTTGGTCGCAACAGTAACTACTTGTCCCGCTGAAGTTACCGTGACCCCGGGAATAATTTCGTCAAGGTAGCCGGCTTTTGTTGCGGTAAGGGTATAGGTTCCATACGGTACACCAACAATTGTATAGTTGCCGGAGACATCGCTGGCACCGACAATGTTGGTACCGGATACATAGATGATAATCCCGTTATGAGTACTTTGTCCGCTTAACAGCACCGTACCGGTGAGTGTCCCGGTGGGAACTAAATCTACATTTACAAATGTTGTATCGGCATGGATGCTCGCCATTGGAAACACAAATAATGCCGCAAGAAGTACTCGTCCGACAAGTTGTAAAAGTGTACGTTTCATGTTCTTAATTACTCCATAGTTTATCATTGATAAATTATTCTTCATTGTTTTCCAAAATTGCAATAATTATAACTTGCAGCTATATACAGGCTGGTGGAGGCGTGCCCCCCTGGAACAGGAAGGCAACAAGATATGTCAGATCAGCAACATCAACAAGTCCGGCACCACCGATAACACCATCCACATTCCCTTCCTCTATACAAGGAGGAGCATACCCACCCTGAAAAAGAAAGGCAACGAGATATGTCAGGTCTGAGACATCAACAGGTCCGGCACTTCCAATGACTCCATCAACATTACCTCGATTCAGACAACAGCTTCCCACGGAAACATTCAACATAATTTTCGGTTCGTATTCGTTTTGCCCGACCATAAAAGTATAAAAACCATCAGGAATGTTGGGGAGAAAATATTCCCCGGATGCATTAGTAACGGTACTATCACCCGTTTCCAGTATAACAAGGCTTACCCCGGCAAGCGGAAGCCCGGTTACCGAGTCTTTGACTATACCATATACATCAGCAGTTACCCCTTGCTTATAGAAGATAAAAAGAAGCAAAAGGCAAAACACAGAAATACGAAACAACCTTTTTTTGAACATATAATACTACCTCCAATCAATGAATCGGCAAAATAATACTATTCATGTAGCCATTTATATGACTATAATAAGCATAAAATGGCTCGGATAGCACTACGACAGCCGATAGGTTTATTTCTCTATATTCTTGTTATATACCATCAATTAGCAGATTGTCGATGGCACCTCAAAGCTCTTGAAACATAAGGTATTATGGGTAAAAAGGTATGTATACACAATCTTCACAATCAAGAATAATTTGTTAAAATAACACACATTTATTTTAAATATAAAATAAAAGACTAATTTAGTCAAGTAATAAATTATCAATTAC
>JAJRZL010000039.1 GCA_024275255.1 Candidatus Zixiibacteriota bacterium
CATCAACGGTAACATTTCCGTAACGATGCGGAATGTAACTTCTGAAGCTGCTGCCATCTCAAAGGCATGGCCGAGTAATCCATACCCGGTAATATCAGTTGCGGCATGGGTATGGTATTGCAACATCAATTCAGATGCCCGCTTGTTCAGCTGCTCCATTTGGGCAATAACTATATTGGTAAGTTGAGGATCGACTTTGTTTCTTTTAATCCCTGTTGTTATCAGACCGGTTCCGAGGGGTTTGGTGAGAAAGAGGATATCGCTGACTCGTGCTCCGGCATTGGTGATAATTCTGTTCGGGTCGATAATACCGGTTGCTGCGATCCCATATTTCAACTCGACATCTTTCACCGAGTGACCGCCTACTACCACCGCTCCGGCTTCCTGCACTTTTTCCATACCGCCTGTCAGGATTTTGGTGAGCATCTCCGCCGGCATATAATTCGACGGGAAACAGACGATATTCAAAGCTGTTAATGGTGTCCCACCCATGGCATAAATATCCGAAAGAGCATTAGCAGCGGCAATCCGACCAAAATGATACGGGTCATCGACAATTGGAGGAAAGAAGTCAATAGTCTGCACCAGCGCCTGATTCTCATTGATTTGATACACTCCGGCATCGTCAGCAGTATTTATACCCACCAGTAAGTTCGGATGCTCGGATTCGGGCACACCTTCCAATGCTTCAGCCAAAAACTTTGGCGCTAATTTGGAAGCTCAACCAGCGCAGCTAACTTCGGCAGTAAGCTTGACAGTGGTCTCTTTACGTTTGTCGGTCATTGGTCACCAGTATTTTCAAGCTTCAATAGTTCCATGCTTTTGCCAGCTATGTTACTATCCATAATACTTGATGTCAACGAAATACCACGACTTGACTTTTTGGTCTTCATACCAGATATTTGTCAATTAAAATGATTATGTGTTAAATGACGGGAGTGATAATGGATATAGTCGTATTGGTGAAACAGGTCCCTGAAATTGCCCTGATTAAAGTTGACGAAGCGGCAAACAAGGTAGAATTGCCACAGGGTCCGGGCACGGTGAATCCGTTTGATGAATATGCTGTTGAAGAAGCTCTTCGGCTTAAAGAAAAACATGGTGGAAAATGTATTGTTATGTCTGTGGGAACAGAGCGAACCGAATCTGCTCTTCGCAATTGTCTCGCTCTTGGTGTTGATGATGCCTATTTGCTCAGTGATGAAGCCTTTGCCGGTTCCGATCCACAGGCGATTGCTAAAATACTGGCTGCGGGATTGAAGAAGTTAGGTTCCTATGATCTTATCCTTGCCGGAAAACAGGCAATTGATTCCGATTCTGCCCAGGTTCCCGGAGCAGTGGCAGCGCACCTTGATATTCCACAGGCGATGTTTGTCAAAAAAATTGAGTCTATCGACGGTAACAAGGCAGTTGTGGACCGTACCACTGAGGATGGCTATGATGTGGTCGAAGTCACGCTTCCGGCTGTCCTTTCGGTGGTCAAGGAAATCAACGAACCTCGTCTGCCATCACTGAAGGGAAAAATGGCTGCCAAGAAGAAACAAATCACGACATGGACAGCAGCAGACCTGGGGCTTGACACCGGCAGTATCGGTGCTAATTCCGGGACCAAAACAGTCAAAGTAGCTCCGCCACCGGAACGTCCGAAGGGTGAAATTATCGAAGGTGAAACTCCCGAAGAGATAGCCGACAAGCTGTTTACCAAGTTGCGAGAGAAACAGATTATATAAACTGTACAAAAACCGCCTGAAGGCGGTTTTTGTTTTACGGGGCATACATGCTCATTCGTAAACTGCAATCCTGTAAGGAAATTATTGCCGGCGATGGAACCCGGTTGCGGGAGCTGGTTCACCCGTTTCGGGAATATTCTTTTTCCGGCCGCTATTCCCTTGCCCATGCAGTGCTGCCTGTCGGACAGCAGTCATTGCGACATCGGTTGTCATCGAGCGAAGTGTATTATATCCTTGCTGGTCAAGGGATAATGCACATTGACGAAGAATCCGCCGAGGTTCGACCCGGTGATACTATTGAGATTCCACCCGGTTCAATCCAGTGGCTGGAAAACACCGGCGAGAAGGACCTGGCTTTTTTATGTATTGTCGATCCGGCATGGAAAGAGGATGACGAGAGCATCTTGTCATAGATTGACGTAAAAAAGTCTGCAATAGGGTGTTATTTCAAGTTTGACATCTGCCTTTTGACACCGATATATATTACCAATGGCTATATATTCTCGACAAAAGATACGGGCATGGATTCTCGTTGCCCTCTTTGTTGTTCTCGGTGTTGTTATCGTTTCAGCTAATAATAGCACTCTGACAAAATATGCCCTCTGTGATATTCGGGTTATGTATATCACTGATAACGAAGCCTCGATTGACTGGCCTACCCTGTATTATTTCAACGACAACTATGGATGCCGGGTTGATGTTGTCCTTATCCGGCAGCGTGCCGCATATCGGGTAGATATTCGCGAGGTCCCTGAGCGTGAGATATTTTATCACCGGTACGGGATTCCAGCCGGTACCCCGGGGTATCTCGATTCCTGTATCACAACGCTTTTTCAAAAACGGTATCCCGATATTATCTTATTTGGCTCCGGGATGTCTTCCCCGACGGCATCGGCATTTCGGAAAAAAATACTATCAATAGAACCCTCATCTGTGCGATGGTTCCATGTGCTCCGTTATTATGAAAAAGCCGACCGGATGACATCCTCTATGGATACAGAGCAAAACGGTTTTGTTGTTATCAACAGTAATGAATTTGCTCAACGCTACAAGGAGCGTCTTCGCCATGAGCTCCCTGAACTCGGTATTGAATATGGCTCTGTCGGTATTATGGCAACACCTCTTGTACATTATCGTCTGATAACGGAACAAAGTCTCAGGTCACATACTGGTGGTGATTTTATTCAAGGTATTCCACTATTGCGATTGTTAGATATTCTCGATGCTTTATTACCGGATACTCCGAAGAAAATGACCATGGTCCGGCAGGCGAAGCAGTTTATCAGTTCGTTTCAAAAGGCTGAACATACGGTAGGGAAGAAACATGCGGATTTGATGCTGAAAGGGTATCGTGCTCTTGTTGATTTGAAAAAGGCTCTCAGCGGTGATACCGTCCTGCAGGAACGGGAAGACTTGACCTCCTATTTCTTTGGGTTGGTCTCAAGGGCGGAACAAGCCACTTTGCAGGCAGTCGGTATTTCGTGGAATGGCAAGGTTGTCCTCCGTGATTCCTCGCATGGTCCGAAGCTTAAATTTCGCGCGTCACTTGCGGCTGATGGTCCCGAGGAAGTTCGATTGCAAGCTTTGAAATTTATCCCGTATTGGGATACTACGGTTGTATATATTGATTCTGTTCCTCGTATTATAACTCCGCACCAGGCATTTATTCGTGAGTACCTCGTTGATATTGACAAGCAGTATTTCGAAACAAACAAGCCGGAGTCGCTGGTCTTTGCCGCGGAAATCGGTTATGGCGAGCTTTCTCTTACCGCCTATAATACGCTCCCGTTATGGGAAAAGCCAACTTTGACCGCACAGTTTGAGCCGGATTTTTATTTTATTCCTCCTATTGCCGATTTAGATGTTGACCGGGTGGTGGCAACAACAACAATGAGGGTAGTAATAACCAAACCGCTTAGGTTTGCCGGTGATGTGAAGCTCAACCTGCGTACCCCGCGAGGGTTATTTGCCGGCGCTTATCTTAAAGAGCTTACTTTGGAACAAGGCAAGACATTCGAAGCTATTCGAGTTCCTTTCTCGATATCGAAATTGTTTGAGCTGGGTGTTCAGCAACTGACAGCGGAGCTGTTGTATCAGGGGCGAGTTGCATCTGTTGATACTGCCCTGGTTCGGGTGGCATCGTGCAAAATTGCCGATACGATAAAAATTGGGTTCCTGCCGGATACGACCGGACTGCTCGAAGATATCTTGAGTATGACCGATGCAGCGTATCGCCCTTTGACAAATCGAGGGCTGTTAACTGCTGATTTGGATGCCTACAATGTCATTATCATCGGTTCCGGTACGTTTCAATCGTACCCATCATTGCGGAAAGTAAAAGATCGCTTTGAAACATATATCCGCAATGGCGGTTCACTGGTTATTTTCGGACAACCTGAAAGCTGGCCCGAAGGAATATTACCGGTATCGTTTATTCCCACGATGGAATTAGTGGACAAATCGGGTATTACCAATCGTATCAAACAGGCGCATATTCTTAGTTCTCCTTATAAAATATCCGAGACGAACCTGCTTTCTTCATTTTATAAACCACGTGAAGTTATTTCCGCTGTTGTTGCCCCTTCAGAAAAAGTGTTTGTTACTCCAAGTGACGGCACACTGTTGTCGGTAACACGAATTGGTGACGGGCAGTTGATTTATTGCGGGTTGCCATTACTGGAGTTAATCAGCAGTCTTGATATCGACGCCATTCACCTGTTTGCCAATATTATGAACTATTAGACTGTCAACGGTTGTAACGAAAGACTTTATTTTTTAGCCGCTGCCTTCTTCTTCTAAGTGATTTTCCAATATTCACAAAATCATCCCTGAACGAGAACCTTTATTGACAAATGGTGTTATTGTACCTTACTGTATGGTCTGGATATAGAGAAAAAAGAAATTGATGGACGATAAGAATACACATACTACGCAGAGTCGCTTCTCAACCATTACCAAATACTTCCGTCAGTATCGGTGGTATCTCATTTGGGGGGGGATTGCTGTTTTTACGGCAAACTCTCTCATCCTGATTACTCCTGCGATTACCGGAAAAATAATCAACCGTTTACAGGAAGGGGCTTCAATAGATGAAATTAGAAATTATGTCCTGATAACCATTGCGCTTGCTCTTGTTTCGGGGGTGTTTCGCTTTACTACCCGACGGACTATTATCTGGATGTCTCGTTATCTTGAGTACGATCTCAGGGGGGAACTGTTTGCTCATTTGCTTCGGTTGTCACCGTCGTTTTATCATCGTACACGAACCGGTGACATTATGGCGCGTATGACCAATGACCTTGAAGCGGTCCGGCAGTTGGCAGGTCCGGCGATTATGTATTCGGCAAATGCTGTTATCAATTTGGTTATCGGTGTTTCTTTTATGATTTACCTGTCGCCGAAACTTACTCTTTATGCGGTGATACCGCTGGTCATCATGCCGTTTTCTGTAAACCGTATAGCAAACATGATTCATAAACGGCAGTCAAAAATCCAGGAGCATTTTGCAACAATCACTACTGCTGTCCAGGAGAACCTTGCCGGAGTACGAGTGGTAAAAGCGTTTCAGCAGGAAGATGCGGAAATTCGTTATTTTGAAAAACTATCCCGGAAGTATATCGACCTGAATATGGACCTTGCTAAGCTCCAGGGTATCTTCATCCCGCTGATGCGTCTGGTGGCGGCGGTATCGTATCTCACCGTCTTTTATTTTGGGGGGCTGGCAGTTATTAATGGTGAGATTGGTCTTGGAACGGTGATTGCCTTTTTTGCATACCTGGGATTATTGCATTGGCCCGTAATTGCCATTGGGTGGGTGCTCTCTCTCTATCAACGGGGGGTGGCATCACTGGACCGCATTAATCGGTTGCTTCATACAGAACCGGAAGTTGCTGATGATAACAACGGAAAACTGTTCGATAAGAAGATAACCGGAAAAATAGAATTGAAAAATCTTCGTTTTTCCTATGACAGCCATCCGGTATTAGATGATATAACCCTTACAGTCAACCCCGGACAGACGGTCGGGTTGGTTGGACTGACCGGTTCCGGGAAGACAACCCTGGTTAATTTACTTACCCGTCAATTTCCCGTTCCACGCGGACAGGTGTTTATTGATGATATTGATATCAACGATTGGAAGTTGAAAACACTGCGTCAATATATAGCAATTTCTCCACAGGAGCCGTTTTTGTTTTCGGATACGATTGCGGAAAATATTCGTTTTGGCAAACCGGATGCCAATATGGAAGCCGTCATCAGTGCCAGCGAGGTGGCAGCACTCAGCAAGGATGTTCATGAATTTCCAAAGGGGTTTGACACTATGGTCGGGGAACGGGGGATAACGCTTTCAGGTGGACAAAAGCAGCGTACTTCGATTGCCCGAGCTATTCTGGTTGAACCGGCAATCCTTATTCTCGATGATACCACCTCTGCCGTAGATACCGAGACAGAACATGAAATCCAACAACATATTCGCTCGGTTCTCAAGGGACGGACTTCAATTATTATTTCCCACCGGATTTCATCGGTGAAGGATGCAGATATCATTATCTACCTTGAACAGGGACATATTGTCGAACAAGGGACTCACGAAGAGCTTGTCAAGCTTGGCGGGCATTATGCAAAGTTATATCATGCCCAGCTTTTGGAAGAGGAACTGGAGCAATTATGAGTGCCGCCGGTAATTATCACGAAGAGGAAGTACTCGGTAAAGCGTATGATGCTCGTTTGATGAAACGCTTGATGCGTTACATGAAGCCGTATCGATGGATTGTCATTGTTGCCGTGCTGGGACTTTTCTTTGCCGCTGCTGCGCAGATTTCTCTTGCCTTTATTACCAAGTACGGCATTGATAATTACATTGAAGCCAGACGAGCCGACCACTTTGAGTATGTTGCCTTTTTGTACCTCGGGGTTATTCTGCTGATTCTGGGGTTCAATTATGTACAAATAATTGCGACAGCATGGCTGGGACAGAAAGTACAGCATGACCTTCGTATGCAGGTTTTCAGCCATCTTCAGAGGTTGCATCTCGGCTTTTTCGATAAAAACCCGGTGGGACGTCTGGTGACCCGTGTCACCAACGATGTCAATACCTTAAATGAAATGTTTTCAAGCGGTGTGGTGGCGATTATCGGGGATGTGTTCATGCTGTGCCTGATTATTGGAGCAATGCTCTATGTCAACTGGCAGTTGGCATTGATTACGTTGACAGTTCTGCCGGTACTGGTACTTGTGACATTCCTGTTTCGAGCAAAAGCGCGTGAAGCCTATCGTCAGGTAAGGCTCAAGCTGGCTCGTCTTAATGCCTTTATGCAGGAACATATTACCGGGATGAGCATTGTCCAGTTATTTACTCGTGAAAAACGCACGTATGATAAATTTACCGAAATCAATACCGATCTTCGAAAAGGGCATCACAAGTCGATTATTTATTACGCTCTGTTCTACCCGACGGTAGAAATTATCGGCGCTGTTTCCGTGGGCTTGCTCCTCTATTATGGTGGCGTTCGTATTCTCAACGGCAGTCTGACGTACGGGGAATTAACAGCCTTTATGTTTTTAGTGGAGCGGTTTTATTACCCCATTCGTGATTTATCGGAAAAATATAATATCCTGCAATCATCAATGGCATCATCGGAGCGTATCTTTAACATGCTCGATACCGAACCATCGATAAAAGAACCGGACAAGCCATCTAAAATTAACACATTCAAAGGCAGGATTGACTTTGAGCATGTCTGGTTTGCATATAAAAACAATGACTGGGTCCTGAAGGATATAACCTTTACCGTACAACCGGGAGAGCGGGTGGCGATTGTGGGAGCAACCGGTGCGGGCAAGACCTCGCTTATTTCATTACTCTATCGATTCTATGATTACCAGAAAGGCATTATCAGTCTTGACGGTGTCCCTCTTGACAGGCTTACCCTGCATGACTTACGCTCACACATGGCGCTGGTATTGCAGGATGTTTTCCTTTTTGCCGGGGATATTGCCGGAAATGTGCGGTTAAGAAATGACAATATCTCCGAGCAGGATATAAAAGATGCTCTGCATCGGGTTGGGTTCGACCGTTTCCTGCCGGATTTTCCCAAGGGCATTCATTCCGAGGTACAGGAGCGCGGCACCACGCTTTCTACCGGTCAGAAACAGCTATTGTCGTTTGCGCGGGCATTGGCATTTAATCCCGATATTTTGATTCTTGATGAAGCCACCAGCTCGGTAGATACCGAAACGGAACTGCTTATTCAAAAAGCCTTGGAAGAATTGTTGAAAGGGCGAACCTCGATTATTATTGCCCACCGTTTGTCAACTATTGAAAAGGCTGACAAAATTATCGTTTTCCATCATGGTGAATTGCGGGAAATGGGCAAACATCATGAGTTGTTGCAGAAGAAAGGTATTTATTATACTTTGTACCAGATGCAATATAAACAGTACCCTGTTATCGGAACGGTTCCTTCCGGTACAACGAAATAGAAATGGCGATGACAAGAAAACAAATACAGGCATTGACTCGCTTTGCCGGTGAGACAGCTCGTGGTGCCGGTGAGATTTTACGAAAAGGGCTTAACCGACGTCACCAAATCAATTACAAAGGTCGTATTGATCCGGTTACGGAGGTCGATATAAAATCCGAGCGGTATATCATAACGCAAATACTAAAACGATTCCCCGACCATGCTGTCCTTGCTGAAGAGGGCAGCGGAAGTAATAAGAAAGCCGATTTCCGGTGGATAATAGACCCCCTTGACGGTACGGTGAACTATGCGCATGGATTCCCCTTCTATTGTGTTTCCATTGGTCTTGAATACCAGGGGGAAATTCTTGCGGGGGTTGTGTATGATCCGGAACGGGATGAGTTATTTCATGCTGCACGTGGTATGGGTGCGTTTCTAAACAAAAAGCGGATTACGGTCACCTCAGAGAAGAAACTTCAGCGAGCATTGCTGGCAACCGGGTTCGGATACAATGTCGGTACTGCCCGCAAAAACAACCTCGGTTTGTTCTCCCGTATGGTGAAAAAAGCACAAGCTGTTCGGAGACCCGGTTCGGCTGCTATTGACCTGTGCTGGCTGGCGGCAGGACGGCTCGATGGGTTTTGGGAGTTTTACTTGCACCCGTGGGATACGGCAGCAGCGGTTGTGATTATCGAGGAAGCCGGCGGGACTGTTTCCCGAATAGACGGTCGCCCATATTCCGTGTTTTCCAAAGATATTATGGCTTCCAATACGGTATTACATCCTGTCCTGCGGAAAGCACTTACCGGAAAATAAGTAGATATATGGATAAAAAATATCGTCTAAGTGCCACCTACAAAAACTTGCTGAAACATTATTGGGATAGTATATTATAATACTTGAGGACATTGTTGAATATCTTCGCCTGTGTTTTGTAAGATATAGTAAGCACCAATAGTACTAACTGACTTCTTAAAAAAATCTGCTTCTGATTTTGAAGAAAAAGGAAGGAAAGATTGGTTTTTTGTTGGAAAAATGAAACATTAAGAGAACCGTAGTATCGTCGATTTATATGATAAGGGTATTATGATAGCAAATGGAAACGCCCTCTATTCATTGTCGTATAGTGTAAGGAATTAGTAATATGTGTGGAATTGTTGGATATACCGGTCCCCGAAAAGCACAACCGATTCTTATAGCAGGATTAAAACGTCTGGAATATCGCGGATACGACTCTTCCGGGATAGCATTATTAACTGATGAAGGGTTGATGGTTGCCAAGGCAGCAGGTAAGATTTCTAAGCTGGAAGAGAGTCTGGGGGGAAATGAATATAATTGCACCCATGGAATTGCCCATACACGCTGGGCAACGCATGGTGAGCCATCGCAACTGAATGCACATCCGCATACCGATGTCGATGGGACAATTGCCCTGGTGCATAATGGAATTATCGAAAATTACCGTACTCTCAGGGAGTTTCTCTCCCGACAGGGGTATACTATCAAAACCGAAACCGACACCGAGATTCTTGTCCATCTTATTCGATACAATTACAAAGGTGACTTGACCGAGGCGGTTCGTGATGCTCTCAATCAAGTTGAGGGGACCTATGGTATTGCTGTTATCTCTATTTACCACCCCAATCAGATAGTTGCAGCAAGAATGGGGTCACCTCTGGTCATTGGAAATGGTGAGGGTGAAAACCTGGTTGCTTCCGATGTTGCAGCTATGTTAGAGCATACAAATAAGGTGATTTATCTCGAAGATGGCGAAGTGGCTACTATCACTCCTGACAAGATAGAAATAACCACGATTCATAATGTGAAAATAACCCCCCATATCGAAGAAGTTTCGTGGACACTGGATGAAATCGAAAAAGAGGGCTACGACCATTTCATGCTCAAGGAAATCCACGAGCAGTGTACCACGCTTCGAAACGGAATGCGGGGACGGTTGAAATGGGAAGAGGGGATTCCGATTTTAGGCGGTCTCAATATGCAGTACGACGAACTGCGGGAAATTGAACGGGTTATTATTACCGCTTGCGGGACCTCGTGGCATGCTGCGCTTATCGGCGAATATCTTATCGAAGAATTGGCGCGGATACCGGTGGAAGTTGAGTATGCCTCTGAATTTCGTTATCGGGCACCTATTTTTACTGATAACAGTATCCTCCTTGCTATCAGTCAATCCGGCGAAACGGCTGACACACTTGCCGCGATGCGGGAAGCGAAACATCATGGTATCACTGTGTTAGGGTTGGTCAATGTAGTCGGCTCGACTATCGCCCGTGAAACGGATGGAGGGGTGTATATCCATGCCGGACCGGAGATTGGAGTCGCTTCGACAAAGGCGTTTACCTCACAGGTCTTAGCTTTATCGTTGGTTGCAACGCTTCTGGGGCGGATGCGGCACCTGTCAGTACAGCAGGGACAGGAAATAATAGACAGCCTGATAAAAATACCAAGTCAGCTTGAGCAAATTCTTGAGAACGAAACTCAAATCAAAGAAATTGCCAGGCAATACTACAAAGCCGATAATTTCCTGTATCTTGGACGTGGTATAAACTTCCCGGTGGCTTTGGAAGGGGCTTTGAAGTTAAAGGAAATCTCATATATCCATGCCGAGGGATACCCGGCAGCAGAGATGAAACATGGTCCTATTGCCCTGATTGATGAGAATATGCCGGTAGTGGTGATAGCCCTCAAAGATCCGGTCTATGATAAGGTGATGTCCAACATAGCCGAAGTCCGTGCCCGGAATGGTCGGGTAATAGCGATTGCATCGGAAGGTGATGAGGAAATAGCCGACAGGGTGAACCATGTCATCTATATTCCCCAAACATACCGCTTGCTGACTCCCTTGTTGTCGATTATTCCGTTACAGCTTTTGGCATACCATATTGCGGTTATGCGGGGATGCTCTGTCGATCAGCCTCGGAACCTGGCAAAATCGGTTACGGTGGAGTAAAAGCCTCCAAAAAGTAACTATTTGCTGGACAATTGATTTCCAGGCATATACTATGCTCTCAAAATGTTTGATACAAGTGGGTAAGCCATTGTTCGCTTGCGCCGATACATTAATAAAAGTCATTTTAGCACAGGATTAAACAACGTATGAAATTTCTTGTTACCGGCGGAGCCGGGTTTATCGGGTCAAATCTTGTCGAAGCATTGCTGGCAAATGGCGATGAAGTGCGGGTTCTTGACAATTTTTCAACCGGCAGGAGGGAAAACTTAGCCGGGCTGGAAGATAAAATCGAATTAATTGAGGGTGATATCCGGGATTACTGGACAGTAGTCAAAGCAGTGGAAGGGGTTGATTACGTACTGCATCAGGCTGCATTGGCATCAGTCCCCCGCTCGGTAAAAAACCCGCTGACCTCAAATGAAGCAAATATCAATGGGACCTTGCATGTCCTTGAAGCCAGCAAAAATGCCGGGGTGAAAAAGATGGTGATGGCATCGTCCTCATCGGTTTACGGGGAATCGGAAGAACTGCCGAAACACGAAAAAATGACCCCGCATCCCTTGTCACCCTATGCGATAACGAAACTGACCTGTGAATATTACATGCGGGTGTACTGGGAACTGTATCAATTCCCGACTGTAGCGTTGCGGTACTTCAATATTTTTGGTCCTAAACAGGATCCCAACAGCCAGTATGCTGCCGTCATACCGAAATTTATTACTGCTCTCATGGAAAACCGTCCCCCGACTGTTTTTGGGGATGGTGAGCAGTCTCGTGATTTTACCTATATTGATAACTGTGTTCAGGCAAATATTCTTGCTGCCACTAATGACAAAATCAAGGGGGACTATTTCAATGTCGCCTGTGGCGGGCAGTTTACCCTGAATGAATTGTTGGACAAGCTTCGGGAAATTATCGGGGTAGATACTAAGGCGGAATATCTTGACCCGCGCCCAGGTGATATCAGGCATTCTTTTGCTACGATTGATAAGTTGGGTACATTCGGATACAACCCGGTAATCGGTTTTGATGAAGGATTACGCCGGACAGTCGAATTTTTCCGCACCCGGCAGAAACAATCGGTCTCGGTTGGGTAGATTAAGCAAGTAGTATAAAAGATCAGGTTTTAGTTTCGGCTTTCAGAGCGAAACCTGATAACAAGTCTTATGTCAGGAGCCGGCGGCTCCTGACATGTTGCTATTTCATAAACAACCACCTTAATAATTTATTCATCGCTTCTGAATTGTTGTTGATGATATTCGTCCCGTGATTTTTGCCATCGAATACATTCAGTTGACAGCGCCTGTTTACTGCTGATAGTTTTTGAGATGAGGATGCGGAATAAGTGTCCCTCTTGCTAACAAATATCAAGCTTCTTCCGGTAAATGCCTTCAACGCCTGTGCCGGCCTCAGTCCCCGGTAATCAATCCCCGGTGAAAGCATCACTACTTTTGTTATTCCCGGTAACAGTCTGGTGAGCATAATGGCAGTGTTGGCGCCAATCGAAGCTCCGATTGCTACGATATTATTCGTGTCAATATGTAAACTGGTATCGGCAATGACCTGTCGAGTCATCTCTGCAACATCTTGCGGCATTTTGGCGAAATCTTCATGAGACATGGAACGGTAGCTGATTGTATTATTATTCAGAGATGTTGATTTCCCATGCCCTCGTAAGTCAAATGAGAGGAGGTAGGGGAGAGGTTGCTTTTGGTATAATGTGTCTGATTGTAGAAAATATGATAATTCGTTGATAAATGATTTATAGCTGTCGTGGCTTTTTCCCATCATGGGTAACAGGAGAAACAAGGGATGTTTTCCCGGTGACGGCTTATTGCTTCCCGATGAAACACCCAGCCAGGCATGGAGAAGTAACCCATCTGAAGTGATACATGTTTGCTCGGTAAACTGCCAGCCGGATTTTGCGGAAACTGATGTTATGAGAAGCAGTCCTGTCAACAACCCGATAACTACTACTACCTTCGATATGTTCATATGAACCCTCCTGTTTGTTACTCTTATGTATATTATACAATTTATATGATGCCGATATGTTATTACAATAATCAAAATGTTTTTTCAGATTTGCCCTCAATGAAAAAACCGCTATCGCAGCCTTTTTACTGATAGCGGTTTCAGAGAAAATTATATGCGGCTACATCAGATATAGCTTTCCATGAAGGCATCTACTTTTTTCTGCAGTTCTGTCAGATGCTTTTTATACTCATCCATTTCTTTTTTATCGCAACATTCTTTCATCTTTTTGGTGATAGCCTTGATAGTTGACAGGTCAGATAAAACGGCTTTTTTATGCTCTTGCAGTTCCTCGGGGAGGGTCTTTTCGTTTAAGTGGCTGGCTTTTTCCACCAATGTTTCCGTGGAACCGATAATACCTTCCATGTTGTTTTTGGGAATATGTTTTTTAGCGATGATGGACAGGGTTGTCAAAAAACCGTCAAATTCCGGGTAATCAACAGGCAGAAGGGAAGAGGCAGTCATTTCAAAAGCATCATGCAAATCGGGCATGATTTCATATACTTTCTCTTTATCCCCAGCCCTGGCAGCAGTGGCAAACTCATCCACTTTTTGTTTGAATTCTTTACGTAAAGCCATGAACTTAGCTTCCCGGGCTTTTGACTTGAATTTCGGTTCCAGTTTTGCAATACCGTCAAAAGCTTCCTTGAATTTTGGGCCTGCTGCTATGAGGGCATCATAATCTTTTTCGGGCCAGGCATCGTGCCAAACAGGAGCAAGGATTTTATGAAAGTCATCAATCGGGTTGAATCCCTGCTCGGCAGCTTTGTGTGCCGGACAACCGGACTCGTCTGCCTGAACTGCTGATACTAATAGTAGCAGCAGGCTGAGAATAAGTAGTTTGGTTTTCATTGGTTTTCCTCCGTGTAGTTTTCTATTGCGTTTATAAAGTTCAACTGCTTACAAGAAGTTACTAAATGACATTGGTTTCGTCAATCACAGTTCCTGCAACAAACCGTTGTGGTGAAAGTGATGTAATGTCAACTGATGGCGTTTTTCCCGTTATCAATTCAGCAGTTACCAATCCGGCTGCCGGAGCATGCATAAACCCGTGCCCGGAAAAACCGGTACAGTAAAACATCCCTTTCACATTTGGTTCCCACCCGATTATGGCATGGTGATCGGGCGTTGTTTCATAGAGTCCTGCCCACTCGTTGGCTATTTCCGCCTGCTCAAGCATCGGAATGCGTTCCAATGCTTTTTCCAGTATAGCATCGGTGTAATCGGGGTCAATGGAAATATCAAACGATGGTTGTACCGATTTATCAGCCCAGCCAAGCAACATCCCTTTGGATTCTTTGTGACAATACAAACCGGACTTGACATCAACAACCATTGGGAAATAGGGCTTTACAAAGTCAAGCTCACCGGTCGTAACAATTTGTCTGCGGATAGGCTCTACGGGGACTTGCAGCCCAAGCATTTCACCAATCAGTTTGCTGTAAGCCCCGGCACAATCAATAATCAGGGGGGTGCTAATAGCCCCTTTTGTTGTTATCACTTCTGTTATGGTGTCACCTTTAGTGTTGATAGCGGTAACTTCCGTTTCATATGAGAACTCGACCCCAAGCTTTCGGGCGGCATGTTCATATCCGCTTAGAAACTCATGTGGGTCACCGAGCCCATCCTCTTTGCAAAAGGTAGCCAACCGAACCCCGTCAAGGCTGATATGGGGGGCATATTGGGGAATATCCTCCGGCTGCAACAGCTCAACCGGCAGCCCAAGTGACTTTTGCAGTTCGTAATTTTTCTTAAACTGGGCAATCTCTTCATCGGTCTGGAGCAGAAACATGTACCCGACCTGGTCAAACAATGCTTCCGTACCGGTATCCTCTTTGAAATTGAGAAACATCTTTTCCGACAGCATTGACATCTGGATATTGACTTTCGTGGAAAATTGTGCTCTGATACCTCCGGCAGCCTTCGATGTAGAACCGGCACCCGGCAACAATTCTTTTTCGACAAGAACAATCTGTCCGTATTTCTCACGAGCCAAGTGAAATGCTACCGACATTCCTATGATGCCTCCACCAATGATGACCACGTCGGCTTTGTTTCGCATATAGTACCTACCTCTTCCAGTCCGCGGGTTATTTCGTGAACAAATTCACTAAAAAGTACGAATTAGAAACGTGAAGTCAAGCGTATTTCAAAAGGGTACAAACAGTACATCCGTGTTGCGGGAAGATGTAAATACCTCTTGCGAATAAGAAAAAAAACAATACATTCCACCATCATGGAACTACCGATAGCCACAAGATTGCTCAAGAAACTCCAACCGTCCCAGACAAATATACTCATTATATTGTCTCTTATCGTAGGGCTGGCAACAGGGTTGGGTTCTGTCGGTTTTATTAAACTCATCCAATATTGTAACCACTTATTCTTTGGTCTTACCGATCAGATACTAACAGAAGGGCTGGGTGAATTAAAAATTAAGTGGTGGTTGCCACTGATTCCGATGGTTGGTGGTTTGCTGGTAGGACCGATTGTCTATAAATATGCCAGTGAGGCTAAAGGGCATGGCGTACCGGAAGTGATGAATGCCGTCGCGCGGTTGGGAGGTATTATCCGTCCGCGTGTTGCTGCTGCTAAAACGGTTGCCTCTGCGATTTGTATCGGTTCCGGTGGTTCGGCAGGTCGTGAGGGACCGATTGTACAAATTGGCTCTGCTGTTGGCTCGACGATTGGACAGTGGTTCCGGATGTCGGGTGACAGGGTCAAGATTCTTGTCGGATGCGGTGCTGCTGCTGGTATTTCATCGGTGTTTAATGCTCCTATTGCCGGAGTGTTGTTTTCTCTTGAGATTATCCTTGGTGATTTTGCCATAACTACTTTTTCACCGGTTATTCTTTCATCGGTTATCGCCTCAGTCGTATCGCGTTCGTTGTTGGGAGACCACCCGGCGTTTGCCGTTCCGCCGTACTCATTGATTTCCGCATGGGAAATTGGTTTTTATGTGGTCCTTGGTACGGTCATGGGGGTGTTGGGGATGACATTCACACGGGTACTGAGTTTGTTTGAAGATATTTTTGACAATCTCAAGCTTGCTCCCGTTTTAAGACCGGCTCTTGGCGGGGTGTTGCTGGGGATAATTGCCATGTTTTACCCACAGATTTTGGCTGATGGCTATGACACTATCCGGCTCACCTTATATGGACAAATCGGGGTTGGGCTGTTAGTCATTCTCATTGTCATGAAGCTTGCCGCTACCAGCCTGACGCTTGGGTCTGGAAACTCCGGTGGTATTTTTGCCCCATCGCTCTTTATGGGCGCTGTCGGTGGTGGTGCGTTTGGAGTGCTGGTGAATTATTTGTTCCCATCTATTACTGCGGCTCCGGGAGCGTATGCACTTGTTGGTATGGCGGGTATGATTGCTGCGGCTACTCATGCCCCGATTACGGCTTTACTGATTATTTTTGAGATGACATCCGACTATCGGATTATCCTTCCGCTTATGGTCACGGTGGTGTTTGCTGCACTTGTTGCCCGAAGATTGTTCCCCGAATCGATTTATACTGTCAAGTTAGCCCGTCGTGGAATAGATATCCGAGGAGGAAAGGATATCAATATCTTGAAATCACACAAAGTTGCTGAAGTTATGGATGATAAGTTCGAAAAAATTAGTGCCTCAGCAACTTTACATGACATTTTCGAAAGAGTTGAGCATAGTAGTGATTCGTATTTTGTTGTTATAGATAACAACAATCATATCAGAGGGGTCTTTTCTTTCCAGGATTTACGGAGTCTTCTCAGCCAGCACACCCTTGATTATCTGGTTATTGCCGAAGATTTGGTGCGGGAAGATATTTGTGTGCTGAACTACGATGATGATTTGGAACAGGCATTCAAGATGTTCGGATTGAAAGACCTGCGCCTGATTCCCGTTGTCAATGAATATGACAAAAATACTGTAATCGGGGTTCTGCGAAAAGAAGACCTTATCGATTTTTACAACCGCCGCCTGATTGAAACCCTCCGTAGATAATAGTTGACATCTGCAAGTATATGTGTATTATACGTCATAAGCTGTCATATTTTTTCTAAAAGTTGCCTGAATATATTAGGTTTTTTTATAGTCTTATCGCTACCGCTGGTTATATATAGCAATTACCCTCAAACCGCGGAGGTAGTGTATGTTCGTTAATGGCAGTTCCTTATGGAAGAAGCCTTCTGTATGGCTTCGGTTTTTCTTTACCTTTTTTCCCCTTTGGTTGGGATTTGTAACCATTGCTGTTGGACAACGGGCAATCATCAAAACTGAATTTGCAAGAAAAGTGATTTTTGGAGATACCGTTGATATTTCCATTGATCTTGATAGCGTGGTACCCGGTTTTGAAATGGGCGGATTCGACTTCCTGTTAGGATATGATACTACAGCTATTACATTCTTATCGGCTACCATGGGGCAGTTACTTGAGGATTGCCAGTGGGAGTATTTCACATATCGTTCCAATAGTAGCGATAGTTGTATTGATGACTCATGTCCCCCAGAGTTACTACGGATAGTGGCTGTGGCTGATATAAATAACGGCGATTTTCATCCTTCCTGTTATGGCGAAGCATCTGGGCAACTGTTTACTCTGACATTTCAGGTAAAAGATGATTATGCTTTTGATTGTCTCACCATCCCCATCAAGTGGTTCTGGATGGATTGTGGCGATAACGGTGTTTCTTCCCGGTACGGGGATTCTCTTTTTGTTTCTCGGAATGTCTTCAGGTATAATGGAGTGCTTATAACTCAGGATACTACCTTCCCGACCTCCTTTGGTGCTCCGAATGTGTGTGTTGATGGTACTTTAGGTGCCGGTGTCCGCTTTGTTGACTTTTACAGCGGGGGCGTTGACATCATTTGTGCGGACTCAATGGAGCGCAGAGGAGATCTTAATCTCAATGGAATTCCCTATGAAATAGCAGATTACCTCTTGTATCGAAATTATTTCCTTATAGGGCTGGGTGTGTTCGACATTAATGTTCAAGCGCAAGTAGCAAGTAGTGATATTAATGCTGATAATTCAGTATTAACATTGCCTGACTTTATCTACATGTTTCGGGTTCTCGCTGGTGATGCCTTACCATTTCCGGCACCTCAGAAAAATAGTTCAGATACTGTTATAATTGAACATAATGTATTAACAAGGACAGTATCGGTATCATACCCTGACAGTTTAAGCGCTCTGTATCTTGTTTTTAATGGTACCATTATACCTGATGGATACTTCCCGCAACATGATATGATTTCCAGTACGAGCCCTTTCCAAACTAAAATACTTATCTCGCCATCGCTTACAACTCATGGGCTGGAAACAATTTCTTCCGGGGACATATTTACTTATTCAAACAACGGGCAATTAATTTCTGCCGAAGCCACTTATGACGGGCTTTCTGTAATTCCAACAACTATTGTATTTGATACTCTCAACTGTTGTCTTTACCGAGGTAATGTTGATATGGTTGTTGGTCCTTCCGGTCCTGTTGATGTTGCTGACCTGTCGTATCTGGTTGCTTACTTGTTTGCCGGCGGTCCCAACCCACCGTGTATGGAAGAGGGTAATGTTGACGGTACCGAAGGACCCGATGGTTTGATTGATGTCAACGATCTGACTTACCTGGTGGCTTATTTATTTAGTGGTGGTGAAAGTCCGCCTGCTTGCCCATAACACTTTACCATAGTGTTTCCATTACCTTTAATAATAGGTAAAGGGCGGTTATGCCGTCTTGCCGCCTTTTATTTATAACTTCCTACGTGAGGCTTTAATCTATATTCACTTAAGCACCCGTTCCACAGGGGTGAAAAGTATAAGAAGAATCAAGACATGAGGTACATAAAACAACGTTTTCCCATCCCTCTGGTAGGCATCGACTGTCTTTGAAAAAAACACAGGGCAACTGATAACATAAACTCACCTGTTTTTTCTTCCATCTTGACTCCCAAATATATATACTATGCCACTATGACAAAGACGAACAAACGAACAGACTATATAAGCTGGGAAGAATACTTTATGGCAATTGCCCAGCTCTCGGCATTGCGCTCCAAGGATCCCAATACCCAGGTCGGGGCATGTATCGTAAATACCAGCAAACGGATTATCGGTATCGGGTATAACGGTTTCCCGATCGGCTGCTCCGATGATGAACTTCCCTGGGACCGCGAGGGAGACTTTCTCGAAACCAAGTACCCCTATGTCTGCCATGCGGAGATGAACGCCATTACCAACGCCTCCAACAAGCCGGAGCTGGATGGAGCAACTATGTATGTCTCACTTTATCCTTGCAATGAGTGTGCTAAACTCATTGTGCAGGTTGGGATTACAGAAGTGGTATATTTGTCCGACAAGTACCATGATGATGATGTTTTTATTGCTGCCCGCCGGATTTTTGATATGGCTGGCGTTACGTATCGGCAACTGGTTCCGGTGCATAGGGATATAATACTCAAATTAGAGTAACGCTCCATTCTTTTGGCGGAAGGTAATAAAAAATCATTCCCCGCCGATACATTGAATGTGTATAAAACCAGTCGTTCTTTGGCTATGGTTTTCATTTATTGATAGTCGTTTTTGGTTGATTTTTATCGCTGAAAGTATAGATTCGGGGTTTTTGGATAAAGAGTAATATCGGGCTGGGTAAAGCCATTTATAAACCATCAGGAGTTGTAAAGATGACCAGAACAAAAGAAGATGTGTTAAGATTAATTGATGAAGCCGGTGTGCGGTATATCCGGCTGTGTTTTACCGATATTCTCGGCAAAATAAAGGGGATGTCTATTACTCGTTCCGAGATTGAACAGGTTCTGGCAGAGGGACAGGGGTTTGATGGTTCATCGGTGGAGGGGTTTGCGAGAATTGAAGAATCGGATCTGATGGCTAATCCTGATCCGGTAACATTTCGTATTCTTCCATGGGATGTTTCGGGTGAAAAAGTGGCGATGATGTTTTGTGATATTACCAACCCTGATGGTACTCCGTACGAAGGTGATCCCCGATGGATTTTGAAACGGAACCTGATGAAAATTGCCGATAAAGGCTGGACCTTCTATGTTGGCCCCGAAATGGAATTCTTCTATTTTGAAAACGACCGTGAAACAACTATCCTCGACCGTGACGGCTATTTCGATTACGGTTGGGTCGATCGCGGTTCACAGGTACGAAAAGCAGCGGTAAACGCCCTGGAATCAATGGATATCCCGGTGGAGTGTTCGCACCATGAAGTTGCCCCCTCACAGCATGAAATCGATTTGAAATATCAGGAAGCGCTGGTGATGGCGGACTTTGCCCAAGTGTATAAGTTTGTTATCAAGCAGGTGGCGTATCAAAAAGATATGTATGCAACCTTTATGCCCAAGCCCATTTTTGGACAAAACGGTTCCGGTATGCACTGTCACATGTCTTTGTTTGAAAATGATAAAAACCTGTTCTTTAATGGAAATGATAAGTATAACCTGTCAGAGATTGCGAAACAGTTCATGGCGGGAATCCTGGAACATGTTCGGGAATTTACCCTGGTGACGAACCAGTGGGTTAATTCATACAAACGGCTTGTCCCCGGATATGAAGCACCGGTTTATATCAGTTGGGGACGGCGCAATCGTTCCAGTATGGTGCGAGTGCCGTTGTACCGGGTGGGCAAGGAAAAAGCAACCCGGATAGAGCTCCGTTCCCCTGATCCGGCTGCGAATCCTTACCTGGCATTTGCCTGTATGCTGGCAGCGGGTTTGCAAGGTATTGAAAAAGGATACAAACTGCCGGAACCGATTGAGGAAAATATCTTTCACATGTCCGATGAAACCAAAAAAGGTTTTGAAATTGATACTCTTCCAAATTCACTCGAAAATGCTATTCATGCCTTTGCCGAGTCTGAACTGATGAAGGAAACTCTTGGTGAGCATGTTTTTGAAAAACTCATTGCCAATAAGAAAATCGAATGGGATGATTATCGTATTCATGTCAGTCAGCAGGAGATTGACAGGTATTTACCGATGCTATAAGTAAAAAATCAGTTTCAAGTTATAAAAAAAAGAGGTGTAACCCGGTGGTTACGCCTCTTTTGCTTGTAAGTCGCTGTCTGGCAATGTATTCTTGTTTTGTTCGATATGGTTTGACATGAGCCTGAGATGTTCTATATTCCAAAATCTGTTAGTATTTGATATGTAAATATGAGTCCCTGTTTGAATAGTAATGAGTTAACTACATAGTTAATAAGAAAAAACAGATTATTGGAAAGTATTAGGAACAGCAAGTTACAATGACTACAACATCAACAGTGCGGATAGCTGTGTTTCTCTCCGGTGGCGGGTCGAACCTGCAGGCATTAATCGATGCTTCCAGGGCAGGTATTTTATCGGGTAAGATAGTGCTTGTTGTTTCCAATTTACGGAAAGCGTATGGGGTAAAGCGAGCTGAACAGGCAGGAATTGATACGTTTGTTTTCAAAGAGAAAAACTATGATACACCTGAACAGGCAGCGGAGGATTTACTAAAGAAACTACAAGGTTACAAGGTAGATTATATCGCGTTGGCAGGATACCTTCGGTTACTCCCGATGGCAGTGGTAAAATCGTACAAGGGACGGATAGTGAATATCCATCCCGCATTGTTACCTAAGTATTGGGGGAAAGGAATGTATGGTCATTTTGTCCACGAAGCGGTATTGGCTGCCGGAGAGAAAGAATCGGGGGTAACGATTCACTTGGTGGATGAAATATACGATCATGGTCGCATACTTAAGCAGGTGACAGTTCCTGTTCTCCCGGACGATACCCCGGAAACACTGGCGGCACGGGTGCTTGAACAGGAACATAAATGGTACGCACGCGTTTTGGATAAATTGATAAAAGGAGAATATAATGAGTAACGTTGAAGATATTGTACTTCAAACAGATATTACAGAATACCCCTTGTTGGTTCGGGGGAAAGTACGGGATGTGTACGATCTTGATGATTCATTGTTGTTTATTGCATCGGACAGGATTTCCGCCTTCGATGTTGTATTGCCAAATGGTATTCCCGGAAAAGGGAAGGTACTGACAGCAATGTCGCTGTTCTGGTTTGATTTTCTTGCCGATGTTGTCGAGAACCATCTCGTTACTGCCAATGTTGATGAATACCCGGAACCGTTGAAAAAATACCGCTCTGTTCTTGAAGGTCGCTCCATGATTGTTACCAAGGCGGAACGGATTGATTGTGAATGTATCGTACGGGGATATATTTCCGGTTCTATGTGGAAAGAGCTGAAACAGGCACGGCAACAGGGTTCCAATACCGTACATGGTTTTGAATTTCCTCCCGATTTACAGGAATCGGACAAACTGCCGGAACCGATATTTACCCCATCGACAAAAAACGATGACGGTCATGATGAAAATATCAGCTATGAGCAACTGGTCTCTCTCATCGGCAAAGACACCGCAGAACTTTGCCGGGAAAAGTCGCTGGCAATATATACCAAGGCTGCCGACTATGCGATGACGAAAGGTATTATTATTGCCGATACGAAATTCGAGTTTGGGTTCAAAAACGGTACGTTTATTTTAATTGATGAAGTATTGTCACCGGATTCCAGCCGGTTCTGGCCCCTTGATACATACGAAGTGGGGCGCGCACAACCATCGTTTGATAAACAACCTATCAGGGATTATCTCGATACGCTCGATTGGAATAAGAAACCGCCGGCGCCAACGCTCCCCGATGAGGTAATCCGGGCATCGGCAGAACGGTACCGGAAGGCTCAACAGTTGTTAACAGGGGAATAATAGATTGTTATGACTATGATACAAGTGGATGAAAAGTCTTTAGGGAAGGATAGTGAGACTATGTCTCAGGTGGTAAAAATAAAACGAGCAATTCTGTCGGTGTCGGATAAAACCGGGATAGAAAAACTGGCGGAGTCGCTCAATGAGATGGGGGTGGAGATTCTTTCAACTGGTGGAACATTGAAAAAACTCAAAGAAGCAGGGATCCCGGCAGTATCAGTGTCAACATTTACCGGTTCACCGGAAATCATGGATGGTCGCGTAAAAACATTGCATCCGAAAATTCATGCCGGGCTTTTAGCGCGCCGGGATAATGAAACCGATATGGAAACAATGCGCCAGGCAGACTATCGACCTATTGATTTGGTGGTGGTGAACTTATATCCTTTTGAACAAACAGTTGCCCGTCCCGATGCCACCGATGAAGAAATTATAGAAAATATCGACATCGGCGGACCTTCCATGCTTCGATCGGCATCGAAAAACTACGCCAGTGTGACTGTTGTGGTTGATCCTGCTGATTACAAGGAACTTATGAAAGAGATGCAGGAGCACGATGGCGGGACAACATTTGCATTTCGGCGGAAATGTGCTGCCAAGGCTTTTGCTCTGACCTCGCGGTATGATA
>JAJRZL010000040.1 GCA_024275255.1 Candidatus Zixiibacteriota bacterium
ATCATTGTCGCTCATCTTCGTTTTCGGTTATCGACGGCACTACCCATGAACCACTGGGGCAGCTTGTCGATATTTCTACCGAGGGGATGCGGATTATCGGTGATGAAGAGCTTCGCTTGGGAAATTCGTTTACCCTTGTTGTTGCTCTGCCGCATGAAATTAATGGCTGCAAACATATCAATGTCGAGGCATGGTGTCGCTGGTGCAATAAACCGGAAAAATCAACTCATTATTATGCGGGGTTTAAGTTTCATACCATTTCAGAGAAAGATTTGGAAGTTATTGATTATATTATTCAATCCTGTAAGAACAAAAAGGTAACGAGCAAGTAGTTCGCAATCTCCTTATACGCTGTCAGCACCTGAGAATGTGTTGAAAAACATCTATGATGCCGGTTCCACATGTCCGTCATGTTTATAACAGGATATATATTGATATAGCATACGTTCAAATTCTGAACATGAGGGATTAGTTATTTTATTCATCCTCCACAACAACCGCTGTTCCGTATGCCAGTAGTTCCGCTGCCCCCTCCATCATTTCAGAAGTGGAAAACCGTATCTGGATGATGGCATTTGCTCCTCTTGAGCGGGCATCATCAATCATACGGTCAAGGGCTTGTTCTCTCGATTCTGCGATAAGTTTCGTATATTCGTTTACTTCGCCACCGATAATATTACGGAACTTGGCTGCTATGTCCCTTCCTATATGTCGTGCCCGAACAGTGTTGCCTTTCACCAAACCAATAGTTTTGACTATTTTCTTTCCGATAATATGTTCTGATGTCGTTAAAATCATTTTTTCACTCTCTTATATCTGTTGTGTTTGTATGCAAAGAGACGTTCACGCAAAAATGATACAAATAGAATCACCACTCCCAGTGTTAAACCGGAAACACCTATCTTTATAAGAAGTGGAGTATTCGGATCGGTAAACAGACCCTTAAAACAAAGGAAAAGACCAAACCCAAGCAGGATAATAGCCCCTATCGAGAAAAATATCCAGCCGATTCCCCGTTCCAGCTTTTTGTACAACGATTCCCAGTATGATTCCCATACTTCATCCGGTAAATCAGCATACGTGGTTCTACCGGTTATTTCTTTCAACTTCTGAAACTCCTCCAATTCTGCTCGTAGTTCAGCATTCTCCCGAAGCGCTTTTTCCACTTTGGCTTGTTCCGATTCGGTCAACTCCCCATCGACATACCCGGCAAGCAATTTTCGTATTTCATTACTCATGATTTGTCACTCATTAACCGTGCCAGTTTTTTACGGGCATAATACAACCTTGACATAACGGTACCACGGGGGATATCCAGCAGTTCGGCGATTTCATTGTATGATAACCCCCGGAAATGTTGAAGCATGATAATTTCCCGGTCCTCAAATGGCAACTCCAGCAGGGCAGACTGAAGACGACTGATTGTTTCCCGGTATTCCATGTTTTTTTCGGGATTCGATTCATCGACAAGCAGGAACGAGACATCATCAAGCTCAACCATCCGGTTTTCGGTTCGGGAACGGCGGGTCAGCCAGGTTCGGCTCAGGTTGGCAATAATAGCATAAAACCAGGGGAGAAACGGCTTACTCTGATCGAATGTACCTGCGGATTTATATACCCGTAAGAAGGCTTCCTGCGATATGTCATGGGCATCATCGCGGTTTCCCACTAACCCCAAAGCCAGCCGATATGCGGAGGTTTTATATCGCTCCACAAGTTTGCCGAGAGCTTTTTTGTTTCCAGATTTGATTTCCATGACTAATACCGAATCAGAGCACATTTTTTCTCTGTCCTTCTTAGGATACTACCCACTGAATGAATAATTATTCATAATAAAATGATTTTTAGTAATTTTATGCAAATGCTTTTTAACTGAATGTACGCGAGTCAGATAATATTGTTACCAGTGATTGTTTTGTTTTCTGAAAATATGACGGTGACCTTTTTACTTGATATATTGTGGTAAATCCGAACTACTTACCTTATAGAAACAAGGGTACGCAGGTTTACAGGGAAATGCTGAAATAGTACGTGCAGGTGTCATAATGAGCAGCAGTATTTTGCAGTATTATCGGGTTCGTCTCGATGATACTATTACATTGAAAATTACTATCGGTCACGGGCAATCGGGTGATACGATTGTCCATCTTGGAGCCAACCGGATAGTTGATGGACAGCAGGGTTCATTTGAGCTGGTTTTGCTCGGAGTCGGGGAAGAGCTGAATTACAAAAAATTACATTGTTTTACAGCGGTAACTGATATACAAACGGAAACCAATGAGACCAGTGTTCGCTACGAGTTAATCGGAGGGGTCGAGCCATACCAGCATACATTACAAGAAACAGTAAACGCTCATGGGGATGTTGAATTTTACCTGGCAACTTTTGTGTTCTATATCTAACGGGGGAAAAATCGTGATGAAAAAATATGGTTTTCCAAATAGATGGTTTAGAAGAACTCTCCGGGTTATCATTATTACGCTGCTGGTCATGGTAAGTATAGTGTCTGCCTCTGAAGAACAATCTCAGTCGTATCATTTGACTATTCCGACAACTGCTCCCGGGTTTGTTTTGCTGGGAAGTGAGCCGGCAACTGTCGAACGCCCCGGTTCGGTTACCGATTTTATCCTCAGTATTCAGAACCAGACAGAAGATTTTAGCGTACTTCCGAAAAATTATGCCCTGGAACTGGCGCCATACTGGCTTCTCTTAGGAAGTCATATCACTTATGAGCAATATGTCAATGGGCGAAACCTCATGGCGAATATGCTTCAAACCCTTTCCCTGTCAGTAGCGACGGTTTCCTCGACATTTGAAGATTCGTTGGGAGTATCCCATGATATGACTTCGCTTGGGTTTGGATTTCGTTTTTCACTTTTACGGGGAAAAGTTGAGCCGTCGTTTCAAAACTATGCAAATCGTTTGGACTCCATTTATTCTATCTCACATACGCTGAGTGACAGGGTTACGGAGGAGATAGAAAAACGGCTGAAGAATGATACCGTACTGTGTAGGTTAGACTCTGTTTTTCAAAATGCTCCGGATAACGCCAGACAACTCCTTATCCCGATAATTACTGTCCTGCAATCGCAACGTCAACAGGAAATAAAAAATGAAGTGGAAAAAGAGATTCGAGAGGAATATACTTCTGAGTTTGCCCGGATATCCGGTTTGGTTTCTCGTTTGCAGATGCGGCGGGTGGGATGGAAACTGGAACTTGCCGGTGGAGCAGCAATGGATTTTCCCGAACGCACTTTTGATAACAGCAACTGGAGCAAACTGGGGATTTGGACAACCTTCGGGTATGAACAAACTCACTGGGGCATGTTGGGATTGGTTCGGATTCTTGGTGACCAACGGAATGATGATTTCTCAAGTATTGATATTGGTAGTCGTTTTATTATTGATAATATTCGCCTGATGTCGATATCAGTTGAGTCGGTGTATCGTACATTTTATGCCAGTGACAAGATGGATGATACCTGGCGGCTGGCTTTTATGCTTGATTATCCGTTAGGAAAGAACAAGAGCCTTTCGCTGGTATTTGGACGTGATTTCGAGGGCAGCCGGTCGGGAAATCTTATCTCACTGATAAACGTTGTCATCAGTCTCGGCTCCGACCGCCCGATTTGAGGAGTGCAGGCCTGGAGTATTCAAAATTCATAAACGAAATGCAACACTTGAGAAAGTGATGGTATGAAAAAAATATTCACAACTTACTACTGAAAAAAGATGATGTAACACAAACAAAAGGGCGGCATTCTGTCGGTATTATTAAACCTTGCATTGGAATATCACCTGTATATATCTTTGTTTATGTTTGAACGTCCACAGGCATATACTGTTACCGCTATAACCCGTTTGATAAAAGCCACTCTTGAAGAGTCATTTGCTGATATATGGGTTGAAGGTGAGATATCAAATTACCACCACCACTCATCGGGGCATCGGTATTTCAGTTTGAAGGATAACAATGCCGTTATCCGGGTGACTATCTGGCGTTCAGTGGGGGCAGGTTTGAAGTTCGAACCGAAAGACGGTCAAAAAGTACTGGCGTATGGGGATATTGCGGTGTACGAAAAAGGGGGACAGTATCAGCTTAACTGCCGGAAACTGGTTCCGGTGGGGATGGGCGAACTGGAACTGGCGTTTCGTCAACTGCATGAAAAACTGTCGGCTGAGGGGCTTTTCGATGAAGACCGTAAGCAGACATTACCGGAATTTCCAACAAAAATTGGAATCGTAACTTCACCAACCGGGGCTGCTATTCGGGATATTATACAAATTGCCCGACGTCGTAATCCCGC
>JAJRZL010000041.1 GCA_024275255.1 Candidatus Zixiibacteriota bacterium
CATCGCGGTTGCTATTACTGACCAAATTTCCAGCAACTTCCTCAAACACCTGATTGCCCGACCACGCCCCTGCCATACCCTGACCACCATCAACCTGCTGGTTGGCTGCGGAGGAGGGTACTCCATGCCATCATCACATGCCGCCAATGCGTTTGCAGTGGCGACATTGTTTGCCATTCAAGTCAAACGAACAGCCCCCTACCTGTATGGCTTTGCGGGTATCATAGCGTTAAGCCGTGTATTTGTCGGGGTGCATTATCCTTCCGATATCCTTGTAGGGGCAATGGTAGGAAGCATGGCAGGTATTGCCGTAGCATATGGGTTCGGTTTATTGTATAATAGGAAAAAGAAAGATTCCGACTCATGCCACTGATAATTGAAATAGTCAAGGGAGATATTACAAAAGCGGATGTTGATGCTATTGTCAACGCCGCTAACAATAAATTCTGGATGGGGGCTGGAGTTGCCGGAGCAATAAAACGAGCCGGGGGTGAATCAATTGAGCAGGAAGCTATGGCAAAAGGTCCGGTTATGCCCGGTGAGGCTGTCTATTCTACTGCCGGGCAATTGCCATACAAATATGTTATTCATGCAGCGGTTATGGGTCAGGATTTACGTACCTCTGATAAACTCATCCGCAGAGCAACCATCTCCAGTTTGAATATTGCCGAAAAGCTGCATCTGGAATCAATTGCGTTTCCGGCATTCGGGACCGGGGTTGGGGGATTTCCAATGAAAGCCTGTGCAAACATCATGGTGACCACTGTACGGGGATACAGCGACTTAGTAAAGCATCTTCGACGAGTACAGTTTTGTTTATTCGATGAGTTAGGATACAAGTTATTCACCGATGCCGTGGAAAAAAGGGAGTAAGGACTCTCAGACAACCATAGCTTTTGCGTATCAGACCGTGCGTATTGTTGCATGATATTCAGAGCTTTTTACCTTTGCCGGTCAGTTGCCATGCCGATGTATGCAACGTGTCAAAAGCAAAGTATTACATTATTATTTATCAATAATCCAAAGCCCGCACATCTCATGGAAAGAAAGATATTCTCCATTATTATTTTTCCCTGCAATAAGACCCTAAAAAAATCAATATATATTTAATTGTTCTTATCAACTACCATTGCCGATGCCTGGGCAGTGGGGAAAATGATTATCTCGGCTATCTGGACATGAGGCGGGCGGTCGGCAATCCACACCACCGCTTCTGCCACATCATCGGCACTTAACGGTTGATAGCCCTCATACACCTTTTTTGCCCGCTCTTTATCGCCATAGAAACGCACTTCGGAAAACTCCGTTTCAACCAACCCCGGGTCAACGGTTGAAACGCGAATCGGTGTATCGACCAGATCTATCCGCATTCCCTTGGTGATGGCATCAACAGCATGTTTCGTAGAGCAATAGACATTTCCCCCCGGATATACCTCGTGCCCGGCAATAGAGCCGATATTGATAACATGACCACTCCCCCGTGCCACCATACCCGGTAAAATTGCCCGACTGGTATATAACAGCCCCTTGATATTGGTATCAATCATTTCCTCCCACCCGTCAACATTACCCTCATGGAGCTTTTCCAATCCTCGACCCAACCCGGCATTGTTGACCAGAATATCAACAGCCTTCCAGTCTTTCGGGAGACCATTCACAGCTTCGTCAACAGCCCAACGGTCCCTGATATCGAGTTCGATAATATGACAATCAGTATCAAGTCCTTGTGCCAATTGTTCCAAGCGACTTCGCCGACGAGCGGTAAGGATAAGCCGGGCATGGTGTTCTGCGAACTTCCGGGCACAAGCCTCCCCAATCCCTGCCGATGCTCCCGTGATAAAGACGATCTTGTTGTGTAAATCAGACATATTTCCCTCATATTATTTTTTACTCTATTATTATAAATCTAACAGATTTACAATATCCAGTCAATGAACTGCCAATATCATTTTCAGAAAGTAGTCTGATGATAAAATCAGGAACCTGATAATACACTGGAGAAAAGACCGTATTATATAGGCAGATTCCTACAAAAATATACTCAAAAGACAAATGACCACCACGAACAAACATATTATATCATTGTGTTACAACAAGATACACTACAACTTGTATTTATCAATAATGCTCCTCTCACGGCATAATATCTGCAAATGGATAAGTGGAAAAAAGTAAACTCACCTCTCTGCTCGCCCGATAGTAAAGTACAGGCACTGTTCCTGACTTCGGGTGAACAGAATAACCGGAGGATGGAACTGTGGCAATAGTCAGGAAAGGAAAACAACAGTACGGATTGCCGAAAAAGACATACTGGCATCTATACAGCTTACAGTCTTTGCAATCCGAGAAACTGGCAGAAATTGTCAATAAGGTGCTGAAAAAAGAATACGTTCTGATAAAATAAGCCTGTATTATTTAAGCTTGACAAGCAGCGTATCACTGAATACCCTTGAGCCATTGGTTTGACAAATTTTAACCAGTGGCTCAGAGGAAACATGTTGAGAAATAGCACCGATAAGGGATCTGAGTCCATGTGGAAAAAGAAGCTGACATTGATGCTGATTCCAGGTTCAAAAGGGGTACTCAAGCAGGTACGGCTGCCGATAATCCTCGTCTATGGCAGTATTGCTGCCGTACTGGTGTTGCTATTTGCATCTTTTTACTTATCTTCGCAATTATTTTCCGACAAAGTGTCATCGAAAGAGCTGGAAAAGCTTCGTTCCGAGAACCAGGCGCTGATGGAAAAATACGAGAAAATGCGCTGGTATCTTGCTGAAGTCGAGGACCGGTACGATGACTTAGTTGAAAAAGAAAAGAAGCTTCGCGCCTTATTTGACCTCCCGGAAATCGATCCCCAAGAACGCCAGCTTGGTATTGGGGGACCACAGCCGAATTCCGGAGAGATACAATCCGAGGCATGGGAAAAAGCCCTGGCGACGGAGGCTGATGTTGACAAGCTGTTGCGTATATCGGAATTTGAGCTTGAAAAATATGCCGAGGTAGAAACTTCCCTGCTCAATATCAGTGACCGCCTTGCACATACTCCCTCTATCTGGCCCACCACCGGCTGGGTATCGCGCGGGTTTGGTATGAAATACGACCCGTTTACCGGTATGAAACAGATGCACCGGGGTATCGACATTGCCAACCATAACGGAACCCCGGTTGTTGCCACTGCCGATGGACGGGTAAAACGAGTCGGGCGCAATGGCGGGATGGGGAAAACCATCGTTATTGATCACGGGTATGGCTTTGTCACGAGATATGCGCATTTGTCCGAGTTCAAGGTCAAACGGGGACAACGGGTGAAACGCGGGGAAATTATTGGTCTGATGGGTTCGACCGGTTATTCAACTGGTCCTCATTTGCATTACGAGGTTCTC
>JAJRZL010000042.1 GCA_024275255.1 Candidatus Zixiibacteriota bacterium
CGATTTATTAGGTATACCGCTCGGAACGGTAAAAGCACGGATTTTTCGGGCACGGGAGCTTTTGAAAAAGAAGCTCAAGGAGATTTAACGTTCGGACCACAGCAAAAAGGAGTGAACCGATATGTCCTGTCGGGCGACACTGATTCTGGTCCTGCTACTATCTATGGGAGTTGCAGTACCTGCCTTTTCCGAAGAGTTCACCTTTGATTATCAGAAAATAATCCCGGTTGATGGCACTCCTACGCTGGATCTGTCTCTTGGTCGGGGCAAAGTAACGATAACCGGGAGTGAAGATAACAGGATAATTATCGAAGCAGTAAAACATCTCCGCGCCGGCAATTATGATGAGGCTCAGGAAGTTGCCGACCATATCGAAATCCGGGTCAGGCAACAGGGGAAAACAGTCACCGTAAAAACGAATTATCTCCTTATGCCCCAACGAGGTAAATCATTCCTGAAAAAGCTGTTCGGGGTTAGCACTGATACCTATGGCTCTGTCGATTACGTTATTGCCGTCCCGACAACTTCGAATATACGGGTCAACAGTCTGTCAGCAGAAATCACTCTTTCCTCGATTGAAGGCGCCATTGATATTACTAACGAGACCGGTTCTATCCGGGGTGAGTTCATATTCGGTCCGGTAACAGCCAAACAGCAATCCGGCGATATTGCCCTGGAATGGATTGAAGGGGATGTACGGATTAATTCCGTAACCGGAAAAGTTGATATCAACCAGGTACGGGGTGCGATTGATGTTATTACCCGTACCAGTGATATTAATATTAAAACAGAATTAAACAGTCCACGCGACTTTTTTGTACGCACAAGCAGCGGAAGTGTTGTATTCTCCATACCGGAAAGTTCCTCTGGCAAACTGAACATTGAAACAGAAGCCGGCAGAATACGTACTGATATACCAGTAACAATAAACTCGATAAGTGCGCAAAAAGTAGTTGGCGAGTTTGGTCGGGGGGGACCTCGTATTAATATCTCCTCGTCAACGGGTGATGTTCGTATCGCCCAGTTTTAAGCAATTGCACTTACATAGGATGTAAGTAGTACAGCATGAACAGGAATAATAAAACACTGCTGCGGGCAGTATGTCTGGGGCTGATTCTCCTTTTACAAGGCACAGCTCATAGCCAAAATGATACTACAAAAGATACCGCTGCCACAGCTACTGTTGCTGTATCCGAAACTAATCCCCATCCCCCCGAAAACCTGATTTTCACAGAAATCCATCTTTCGGATGAAGGGGTCAGTGCAGTCGATACTTCCGGTCAGGAATGGTATTACGACTTCACTCAAAATCAATTTATCGAAGAGCCTATTGCCAGTGAGCAGGGAACAAAAAGCAAGGACTGGTCCGGCGCTGATGAACTACCCATTGAAGAACGATGTACGGAGAAAAGAGAAGTCAAACCCTTCGAGCGTTCATCGGTATTGATTGGCTATGATGAATATGTTGATGGTGATATTATCGCCATCGGTCGGGTGACAGTCAAAGGATGGGTGAAAGGGGATGTAAAATCTATCTATAACCGGGTGCTGGTCACAGAAACCGGTCGTGTTGACGGCAACATCGAAGCCCCCAAGATCAGGTTGAAAAAAGGCGCTATTGTTTTGGGAGATACCATTTCCACCGGCACCCCGCTCGATTTGAAAGATATTACGGAAACATTTTCAGCCGATGGGCTGATAGTTGCAATCGTATTTACTATTGTCATTATCTTTTTCGGGTTCATTATTGTTACTCTCATGCCGCAACAGTTGAACCGGCTGGAAAACTGCACGAAAAAACACCCGATGAAATCATATACCCTGGGGTTCTTGTTTATTCTTCTTATCCCGTTGATAATTGTGTTATTCGTTATCACCATAATAGGTATCCTCCTGGTTCCTTTTATCCCGTTATTATACTTTTTTGCTATGCTTCTTGGTATTATCTCATTTGGCAATCGCATCGGGAAAGTTGTTTCATCCCGTCTGCTCGACGGCAGCCATAGTCTTTTATTCAACTCCTTCATCGGAACATGCCTCTTTATGGCACTATGGATTATGGTTGCTATTCTACTGGGACAACAGGATACTACTTCTCAAGGATTCGGGATTGCCCTGTTAGTTCTTTCGATAATTATTACATCATATCCGGTATGCACCGGGATCGGCGCTTCACTTCTGACCCGGTTTGGTTTTCGTGAACATATAAGCTGGCAGGAACGTCAATTCCTCAGGGAAAACGATGTCCCGACTCCATCACCACGTCCGCTGCATAACCATCAGAATAACTTTCCGAATCAGCCACCACCTGACCCGAGAAACTGAACAATAGCAGAATCCTCTCGTATAGGTAATTAGAGGTATAACTCAAACGGTAAAGGAGGAGTCCGGAATGTCAGGGCGTAATGTGATAACTATCTTACTTGTCGCTACCTTTATTACTGCCGGCTTGGCACTGGCAAAACGGCTAACACACGAGACAATCAAAGTCGATGCCAAACATGCAAAGCAGCTTGATGTCAACCTCGCTTTTGGAGCCGGTGAATTACGTATCTATCCCGAGGATATAAAAGAAGCAGCGATACTGGATGTTGATTATGACGAACGGAAGTATTCCTATGATGTCAACTATGACGTAACAAAAAGAACCGGCGAATTAAAGATAGAATGCGTCCGTGACCATAATGAGAAAATTGACACAGACAATAACCAATGTGACATCACGTTTTCAACAAGATATCCCATGACAATGGATTTGCAATGCGGAGCAGCCAAGGCAGATATTGATTTTGGAGGACTGCCAATTGAAAAGATGCAAATACAAATTGGAGCGGCAGCGGCTGAAATTGGCTTCTCGGAAATCAACCCGGTTCGAATGGAAAATTTTGCTATCAACGCTGGGGCATCATCTTTGAAAATGTATCACCTGGGAAATGCTAATTTCGATAACATGGAATTTGATGGCGGGGTTGGTTCTTACACCCTCGACTTCAGGGGTGATTTTACCGGTGAAGCAAACATCAAAATAAAAGTGGGGTTGGGGAGTATGGATATTGTCCTTCCCCAAAATATACCGGTAAGAGTAGAGACCGAAAGCAGCAAATGGCTTTCTTCGGTGGAGCTCCATCACAACAACCTCAATGAAATGGACGATGGTATTTATGAATCTGATGATTTCAAACAGGCAAAGACCAGAATAACCCTTAGTTTGGAAGTGGGGTTAGGCTCTATCGATGTTGACTGGCAAAAGTAGAGAGATATATCAATAAAAAAGGCAGGCTCAACATGAGTCTGCCTTGGGCATCAGTATATTTGCCCTACTGCCTTATCCGGCAAAATTCTTTTCTGCAAATTTCCAGTTTACCAGATTCCAGAAATTTTCAACATATTTCGGACGGGCATTCCGATAGTCGATATAATACGCATGTTCCCAGACATCACAGGTCAGCAACGGGGTTTTCCCCTCACGAAGAGGATTTCCGGCATTACCGGTACTCATAATCTCAAGAGAACCATCAGCATTTTTCACCAGCCATGCCCAACCGGAGCCAAATGTGGTAACTGCTGTTTGTGAGAACTTTTCCTTGAATGCTTCAAAAGAACCAAAGGCCTTGTCAATAGCTTCGGCAAGAGCACCTTCCGGTTTGCCACCGCCATCGGGACTCATGCAATTCCAGTAAAAAGTATGGTTAAAAACCTGGGCGCCATTATTGAAAATGCCACCTTCAGCTTTTTTGATAATATCCTCCAGTGAGGCATTCTCAAACTCGGTCCCCACGATAAGCTTATTAAGATTGGTTACATACGCCTGGTGATGTTTTCCGTAATGGTATTCGAGGGTTTCCTCGGAAATATGCGGAGCCAAAGCATTTTTCGCAAATGGCAGAGGGGGTAATTCATGTGTCATGTTTTCCTCCTGTTTTATCCTTATACTTTTTTCATACACAATACATTGACATCATCCAAAGGTCAATAAGAAAGCAAGCCGTTTGGAGACGTTTCATTTTTTTGCTATACGAACGTAAAATACGACCTGTCTTTTGAACCAATCACCACATACAGGTGTTAAAGGTAGTAGATACTGTGAAGGAATCATTATATGCAGGATAAATATACCGAACCGAATTGTTATTGTTGACGCTTGTCAACCCAGTTACTTTGTTACCGGCAAAGTAGAAAGGAGATGGTCCAGATGGATATTGGGCTGGTTTATTCAAGGAAAGATCCTCAGCAAGCAAAGGTGCGGGATTTTGTCCATGACTACATCCGCAAACGGGGAATACTGGCAAACGTAGTTGAAAAAAATCAACCGGTAAAATCACCGACACTGATTATCAACGGCTTCGCATTAAAAGACTTACGCTCGAAACCACGTGAAAAGCACCCTAAGATGTACCCGTCGATTCAGGATGTGGCTAAGGCTCTGGAACAGTCTGTCTGGGGATAGTTGTGACAGATTCTGACTACCTGGCACGTTCTTCTAACTCTATGAGCACCCCATTGGTTGAAGAAGGGTGAACAAAGGCTATTTTGTTGCCTTCCGCCCCGATACGGGGAGATTCATCAATCAAACGCATCCCGGCTTTTTTTAATTCTTTCAATTTTTCTTCGATATTATCAACATATATACAAATATGATGTAGCCCTTCTCCTCGCTTTGCGAGAAATTGTGTAATTGGGCTGTCCGGAGCAGTGGGAGCGACCAGTTCAATCCTGCCTCCGCTTTCATGAATCCCACCGGAGAAAATCGCTACTTTCACTTTTTGCTCGGCAACTTCAGTAATATGCGGTTGGGCTCCGTTCAATAACAAACGGTACTTCTCTATGGCAGCATCAAGCTCAGATACGGCAATACCAATATGGGAAATCAGGCTTCCCGGCATTATTTCCCCTGGGCTTCTTTCAACGCTTCCGCTTCAGCCGCCTTGATAGCTTCTTCATATTCAAGCTGGTTGGCAATAATTGACACCGTTGGTTTAATCCACTTGCCCTGATGCCAATACACAGTGACGATATCATCTGTGGTCGATTGACCGCCACCGGGGCTGTCAAAGACATATTTTATCGTTACGTGAGCCGAGTCCCTGTCGAAAAAATCAATATTCAACACTTCCACGTGATTGATAGTATCCATACTCGCCCAGCGTATTTCACCCATGGCAAGGTAATCATCATACGTCTTTTCATCCCGTAAATATTCGAACTCAAGCTCGTATAAGCCGCTTTTATCTTTATATTTCAGCCGGGTCAACCCCTC
The DNA here is from genome assembly GCA_024275255.1 of Candidatus Zixiibacteriota bacterium. Classification (GTDB taxonomy): domain Bacteria; phylum Zixibacteria; class MSB-5A5; order GN15; family FEB-12; genus JAJRZL01. The sequence goes on from JAJRZL010000042.1 coordinate 5,258, forward strand.
GTTAAGTATATTTTCGATTTCTTTCCAATCGGCTGATTTTTGTTCTTCGGCTGTCATCGGGGTATTGTCACTTTTAGTATCATTCTTTTGAGAAGAGCATCCTCCAAGGATAACTCCCGATATGATGAACAACATACATACGATAATACTAACTCGGCTCATGATATTCTCCCCAAACATTACGAAAGACATCGGAAATTTCTCCCACTGTTGCATATTGCTCGACTGCCTCAATAACCGGATAAACGATATTATCTCCCACTTTTGCTGCTTCACCCAGTTTATGTAAACTTTTTGTAACGGCTTCGTTGTCACGGGCTTGGCGTAACTCCGTTAATGCAGCAACTTGTGCTTTTTCAAGCTTTGGGTCAACTTTCAAAGTCTCCGGTATTTCTACATGCTCTGAGGTAAATTCGTTTACTCCAACCACTATTGTTTCTTTTGACTCGACTCGCTTCTGATGTTCATACGCTGAACGGGCAATTTCGTTTCGGAAATATCCACTTTCAATACATGCAACCGAACCACCACGTTGTTGAATCTCATCCATAATTGAGAGGATTTTCTTCTCCAATTGCTCGGTTAAAAATTCAACATAAAATGACCCTGCTAACGGATCGACAGTATTGGTAGAGCCGGATTCATAGGCAAGAATCTGCTGGGTACGAAGAGCAATTTCGGCAGACTTTTCCGTGGGAAGCGCCAGCGCTTCATCATACGAATTGGTATGCAGGGATTGTGTTCCCCCCAGTACAGCGGCAAGGGCTTGCACCGTGGTACGTACGATATTGTTCTCCGGTTGTTGTGCTGTTAAGGTTGAGCCGCCGGTTTGGGTATGAAAACGAAGCAACATCGATTTTTCATTCATCGCCCCAAACTGTTCTTTCATAATCTGCGCCCAGATTTTCCGCGCCACCCGAAACTTGGCAACCTCTTCGAATAAGTCATTATGGGCGGCAAAGAAAAAGGATAGCCGGGGGGCAAACTGATCTACTTGCAAGCCTGCCGTAAGAGCGGTTTTCACATACGCAATCCCATTCGCCAGTGTAAACGCCACTTCTTGTGCAGCGGTTGCTCCTGCTTCCCGTATGTGATACCCGGAAATAGAGATAGTATTGTACCTCGGCAAATGCTCTCCGGCATAAGCAAAAATATCGGTAATGATTTTCATCGAGGGTCCCGGCGGAAAAATATATGTCCCTCGTGCAATGAACTCCTTGAGAATATCATTCTGGACCGTACCCATCAACTGCTCGGTTGCCACCCCCTGCTTCTTCCCCACGGCAATATACATTGCCAGCAGAATAACTGCCGTGGAGTTGATTGTCATGGAGGTGGAAACTTTATCAAGCGGTATCCCTTCAAAAAGGGTTTCCATGTCCTTCAGGGAATCAATAGCAACACCGGTTCTCCCGACCTCCCCGGCTGCCATGGGATGATCGGAGTCATATCCTATCTGGGTGGCTAAATCAAATGCAACCGAGAGACCGGTCTGTCCTTTCTCAAGCAGATACTTAAACCGCTGGTTTGTCTCGGTGGCAGTGCCGAAACCGGCGTACTGACGCATAGTCCACAACCGCCCGCGGTACATATTAGGATAGACACCACGGGTAAACGGATATTCTCCGGCGCCATCAGGAAGCATATCAATTGCCGGCACATCCTTTTTCGTCAGCGTTACCGGAACCGTTATGCCCGATGTTGTTTTGCGCTCCCCTGAAGCCATTTATTCAAACTCCAACAAGCTGTCACCCTTTTCGACTGACTGCCCTTTCTGTATATGTACTGCTTTTACCGCCGCGTTTCCCGGCGACTTGATGATATTTTCCATTTTCATCGCTTCCAGTACCAAAAGCGGTTCTCCTTTCCTGACGGTATCACCCGGTTGTACTTTTATATCGAGCACCATTCCCGGCATGGCTGCTTTGAGCACTTTATCTATTGATGATTCGGAGGTCATCCCGGCAGTTTTGCGAAGCTGGGCAAGGTTGTAATCCTCTACCGTTACCGGGAGTTCCATTCCTTTCATAAAGACTATTTTCGATGTGCCATACCCGTTGGAGCGGACATCCACTTCATGAGATTCTCCATCAATTAATAGCAACGCCCGGCTCTCACCAAGGAAATGCGCCACGGCTTCCATCTTTTTACCATTGCAGGTAACATGATATTTTTCCGATTTGTATGTTACGGTAATATCAAACTCTTTATCACCAACTGTAATATTGTACCGGCGCATTATCGACTTCCTGTAAATGTGCGAAGATTCGCTTTTCGATGGATAGTAACCCACTGCGATTTTTGTTTACTGTTGACCGGTTGCACCGCTATCTGCCGTTCTTTCGTAAAAGTCTGCAAGGCAGCAGCAACAGCAGCCCGTTCACAAAGGTTGTCATCAAGCAGAGTGTAATTGTTATCGGGGTATTCTTCATTTAAGAATTTCGTAGAAATGTCACCGGCAATGAACTTTTTGTTATCCATTATAACCCGATGAAACCCGATTGTCGTTTTCACCCCGGAGATTCGGTATTCTTCAAGAGCCCGTCGAGTCCTGTGTATTGCTTCGGTGCGGTTTGCTCCCCAGATTATCAGCTTGGCAATCATGGGGTCGTAGTATATGGGAATCTCATTGAAAATAACTACCCCGGAATCTACCCGTACCCCCGGACCGGCAGGCATCCGGTAATTTTTCAAAATACCCGTCGAGGGCATAAACCCTGCTTCCGGGTCCTCGGCATAGATACGACATTCGATAGCATGACCATTTTGTGACACCTCATCCTGCCCAAACGATAATTTGTTACCCTCGGCAATGGCAATCTGTTCGCGGACCAAATCAAGCCCGGTCACCATCTCGGTCACCGGGTGCTCCACCTGAAGACGGGTATTGACTTCGAGGAAATAATAGGATAAATCCTCATCGACAAGAAACTCCACTGTTCCGGCTCCGACATATCCGCTCGCTTTTGCTATATTAACCGCCGCCGCTCCCATTTCTTTTCTGAGTTCGGGTGTCATCACCGGTGAGGGTGATTCTTCGATAACTTTCTGATGACGCCGCTGGATGGAGCATTCCCGCTCAAACAGGTGAATACAGTTGCCATGTTCATCACAGAGAATTTGAAATTCAATATGTCGTGGTCGGGTGAGATATTTTTCAATATAAACTCGCCCATCACCAAATGCCGAGGCTGCCTCACGGCTTGCTGTTTCTAATGCAGCCGGTAGTGAATCCGGTTCGGTTACGACCCGCATTCCTTTCCCCCCGCCTCCGGCAGCAGCTTTTACCAGCACCGGGTAACCAATTTTGCCTGCTAATTTTGCTGCTTCTTCAGTATCACCGGCATCAAATTCCCCTCCGGGTGTAACCGGCAAACCGGCTTTCAGAGCAGTTGCCCGAGCCTGGAGTTTATCCCCCAGCAGACGGATGGTCCGAGGAGTGGGACCAATAAAAATAATACCCTCATCGACACACCGTTGCGCAAAATCGGCATTTTCGGCAAGGAACCCATAACCGGGATGGATAGCGTCGGCTTTAGATTTTTTGGCCACCTCGATTATTTTATCATGGACAAGGTAGCTTTCGGTCGAAGGCGAAGGTCCGATATGATAAGCTTCATCAGCCATACGGACATGGTAGGCGGTGTGATCGCAATCGGAGAACACAGCGACTGACGTGATACCGAGGTCCCGGCAGGCGCGCATCACTCTGACGGCAATTTCTCCCCGATTGGCGATGAGGATTTTTCTGATTTTTCTGTTCATAACTACAACGGTATATTCCCATGCTTCTTGGGAGGATTTGAATCTTTCTTGGTTTCCAGCATCTCAAAGGCTCGTATCAACCGCGGTCGTGTTGTTTTAGGTTCAATCACATCATCAATATACCCGCGCGCCGCAGCGCTGTAAGGGTTGGCAAACCGTTCCCGGTATTCATCGATCAAGCGTTTAAGCTCCGCTTCCGGGTCTTCGGCGGCGGCAATATCTTTTTTGAAAATGATTTCCACCGCTCCCTTGGGACCCATCACCGCCACCTCTGCAGAGGGCCAGGCATAGTTCATATCGCCGCGTACATGCTTACTGTTCATAACATCATACGCTCCACCATACGCCTTGCGGGTAATGACGGTTATTTTTGGTACAGTTGCTTCACAATACGCATAGAGCAGTTTGGCGCCATTTTTGATTATGCCACCATGTTCCTGGTCGGTCCCCGGCAGGAATCCCGGCACATCCTCAAAGGTCAGCAGGGGGATATTAAAACAGTCGCAGAACCGAATAAAACGTGCTCCTTTCTCGGAAGACTGGATATCCAAAACACCCGCCAGCACTGCCGGTTGATTGGCGATAATACCAATAGAGCGACCAGCCAGCCGGGCAAAACCGACAACGATATTCTGTGCAAATTCCTGATGCACTTCAAAAAAGGAGCCATCATCGACAACTGCATTGATAACATCCTTGATATCATACGGTTGATTAGGGTTATCGGGAACGATTGCGTTTAATTTCGGATCTTCACGGTCCGGCGGGTCGGTACATTCGACTACAGGGGGATCTTCGCAGTTGTTTTGCGGCATGTAACTGAGCAGTCGCTTGAGCGTGGCAATAACGTCGGCTTCATTTTCACAGGCAAAGTGCGCCACCCCGGATTTGGAAGCATGAGTCATAGCTCCGCCCAACTCTTCGGAAGTGACCTCTTCGTGGGTAACGGTTTTGACCACGTTGGGACCGGTGACAAACATGTATGAGGTCCCCTTGGTCATAATGACAAAATCGGTTATCGCCGGACTGTACACCGCTCCTCCGGCACAGGGACCAAGGATAGCCGATATTTGCGGTACTACTCCCGATGCCAGGGTGTTGCGCAGGAAAATATCGGCATACCCGCCAAGAGAGACAACCCCTTCCTGAATGCGCGCACCGCCGGAATCGTTCAAACCGATGACCGGCGCTCCGACTTTCATGGCAATATCCATGATTTTACAAATCTTCTCGGCATGAGCCTCCGAAAGCGAACCACCAAAAACGGTAAAATCCTGAGAAAAAATGAATACCATCCGACCATTGATTTTACCACATCCGGTAACTACCCCATCACCAAGAATACGTTGTTTATCGAGCCCGAAATCGGACGAGCGATGAGTGACAAACATATCAAATTCTTCAAACGAATTGGGATCGACCAACAGCTCGATACGTTCACGAGCGGTCAGTTTTCCTTTTTTGTGTTGCGCTTCAATACGTTTCTCGCCACCGCCCAGTTGGGCTTCGGTACGAAGTTTTTCAAGAAGGTTTAGTTTTTCTTCAAGTGACATCCGGTTTCTACTCTTTCGGTAGTCCGCCTTGGCGGATTTACTGTTCCTCTTTGTGCCGTCAGGTGTCTCTGCCTAACGGTTCTTTTGTCTTGTAGGGCATAACCCTTGTGGTCCTGCCACATAAACGGTAAAACAACGGTCAGGAATGCAAGGCTCCTGACCTGCGTTCCTCCACAGGTGTTACTGTCAGCTTCTTTCCTTCCTGTATTACCTGTCCA
>JAJRZL010000043.1 GCA_024275255.1 Candidatus Zixiibacteriota bacterium
TCATCTTTTCCATCAAGGTGAGCCCCGGCATTGACATTCCCAAACCGGATATAGTCATCTTTTTTCCAGCCGCCATACGTACGAAATGCTATAAACGCCGCCCAGGTAATCGCTTCGGCACCGAAGAACAGCTTTGCTTTTGTTTTGTGCCCATTGTAATACTGTCCCAAACCGGGCAACAGCAGTGAATAACCGGCTGCTTTGTAGAGTGATTTTTCATTCATCTCGGCACTGCCGGTATCGCCTTCCCATCCGATTGCCTTAGATGCAACAGGTTGCTCCGTATTGAACACATATCCGCTATACTGTTCTGTGATATTATTGCGGACAGCCTGTTGTAACGGTTCATCCTGCATCTGCACAGCCTGTCCGGTAAGCGGGATGATACAAAGCAGTACGACTATTATTTGAAGTATCCGTGTCATCAGGCTAATTCCCTTAAAACTTCCAGGTGACGGTAATAAACGGAGTGTCTTTCCTGGCGTTGAACGATCTTAACGAACTCCGAACTTTCACCCGAGATAAGAAGGTTGCTTCCTGACTTTCATCGATAGCACGATTATGTTTCTTACTCATAATATATGCTTCAAACGCACTTATCAGGTGATTGGCAATCGAGACATAGATCATTCGTGTAGCTTTCTTATACTTCTGATCAGCTTCATAACGCATTGGTTCGTATATCTCTTCTCGATTCCTGGAATGGGGTGTTGTCTCTTTCCCGGTAATGGCAGGCATGGGATTGGAGATACTGAACGAATCAATGGTCTTCCCGTTCAACTCAGCGTCATCCCACCCCCAGGCAAACTGGTCATACTTGCCGGTCATTTCATAGTACTGCTGGGTGGGTTCATCGGGCAGGTGGTGCGTGATACCGAGAGCATTAATATTGTCATCATCGGTTTCACCAAAAACCCACAACAGGTACTTTTGTTCGTACCGTTCTCGAAGCCAATGCTCCTGATGAAAAGCTTCAAACTGAGCTGTCAAGTCGTCACCGTCACCATGCCAGTTGCTATACATCAGCCATGAGGCAATTTCCACCCCAAGAAACGCCACCGGTTTGATTTTGTTACCGTTATACAACTGTCCCGCTCCCGGAATAAGTAACGAAAGGAAGAAAGCCTTCGCCGGTGATTTGCGTTTTACGTTGCCTGTGCTGTTGCTGTCACTCGGTGCAAAGATACTGTAATCATCGGATTCCAGCTCCGAGGCATTATATTTTATCCTGAGTTGTTCGGTATCAAATACCGATGGTTGCAAATCCAATGCTGATACTGTTCCCGAACAAAGTAAACCTACGAGTATGATAAACACAGGTACGGACCGCATAATATGCTTAGACATGATACTATCTTCCTCACTTACCTGATAATGGCTATATCTGTAAAATCTACTTCTTGTCTGTCACCAAAATCCGCTTCTATGCGACAACGATAAACTCCCGGTGTAACATCACCACACTGCCACTCTATTTCGTTATCCACGCCACCCGCAGTAGGTCCGTTAAAAGATGTTATTTCCGTCCCGGATAAATCATAAACAGTAAGGGCAACACTCAGGGCATCATGTCCGAGGAAATACCGTATCCGGGTAAAGCCGTTGACTACCGGATTCGGATAGTTATAGAACTTATCACCGGGCAGATAGTCCGAAAATGTTTTCGGATTCGCCAAACGAGAGATATCAAATGACAACGCCCCTTCAGGGCTTCCACCAGTCATGGGCCAGTAGTTCAAAGTAGTATCCGCATCTACTTCCCAGAGATAGAACCAACCGTCAGCCCCGATATATCCCAGTACACCGCCTGATGAATCCCTGGTAACAACTGGTGCGCCCGCACTGATTTCACCGGCAGATAAAGGAAAACCACCGGAAAGACCGCTTCCAAACGAGTAGATATTGCCGGCTTGGGTCGGGAAAATAATTTCCGGTTTTCCGCCATGTTCAATGTCGGCAACAACAGGAGCAGCTATCACGCGATTATTGAAGGAGCGGTCAGTTACCCGAAATGGAAAATCGGACAGTGGAATCAATATACGGTTAAGCGCATAAATCATATTGTCACCACCGGTTATTATATCCGGGTAACCGTCACTATCAATATCAGCAGCAACAGGGTTCGTCTCTACCGGCGCAATAGATGTCTCCCGCTCACGAAGGATTGAAAAAACCGGTTTGACATTGCTGGTATCAACGGTGACAAGAACACACTTCCCTTCAGGAGAAATACCGACAATCTCCTGCCTTCCATCCAAATCAACATCAACAGCAATAGGACCGTACCGGTAATACCCGTTTACCGAAATAGAATCGACATAGTCAGGAGTAATAGCATACCACGTGGTAACACTCGAATCCCCTGCCACAAGAATAAGTTTCTCTCCGGATTTACATATACCGTGGTACTCTTCATTCGGGAAAGTGCCCAGCAATACAGCAGAACCGGGACCCTCGTCACTGCGTAAGTATATGTTTCCGTTATCAGTTAAAAAGTATAATGATTCACCGAAAATAAGGGCTATTGGCACTCCTGAAGTAAAAAACGATGCCGCGAAATCAGCTTCGCCATCGTTATTGTCATCAATCGGTTCATACACTATTACTAAGCCACTGGAAGCTCCGGTGGAAATACCAACAGCGATACGTTTATCAATAGCGGTATTACCAAAATCTCCCGTAACCGGTCCGGCTGTGATATCTGCGGCAGTTTTGGCATACAATGGCACCGGGTATGGTTTGCCGGAGTGAATACTGGCAAGAGCGGTGTCATAATAAAAGGGAGCTGTGATAGTCGTATCAACTTTGCGGAGAAAATTATCACCGGTGGTTGTCATAACAGAGAGTAAATTCCCGGAGACGGCAATAATCTCACTTGTTCCATCCCGATTGATATCATCGGCAATGGGAGCGAGCGGAATACTCGGAGCCCCGACACGCACCGGGAATCCCGGCACCAGACGGTCGGTGCGAACATCAAAGCGCATCCAGCGATCATCGTAGGTAATTTGAAACTGGCTGGTATCAGCAACACGGCTGATACCGGTCAGGTAGATATGAGTATTGTTGCCCGTGTTATCTATTGTTGGCGGGTTTGTGTTAGGGGTAAACGAAGTGTTCCGGTCATCGCGATACATATCATCCGGGGTCCCCCACCCGGCACGATAGTACCCGCCAAAATTGATTATCCCGTCACCTTCGACAAGTGAAATAAATTTCCTGTCAGGATCCCATTGTAAATCGTTATCATCGAAATTAAGCTGCCCGTCACCATCGTAATCCATCCCGAACACGCTTTCATCAACATGGTATATCAACATTCCCGAACCCGGCATGAGGATATCATATTCGGTCGTGTAATCTCCCGGCACAGGGTTACCGTTTCCATCGCGAAAAATCTGAACCGGACCCTGTATCACACTGGTCACGGAATCAGCTCTTACGCCGGTCTCGATACCATCGACATCGATAATACGGTTTTCAAGCAGGTAGTATTCATTTTCAGTAATGAGGATTCGGGCAATTTTAATGTCATTGGAAACCATTTCGGCGGCAGCGATTCTGATATCGGTCCCCCACCGAAAATCATGGACCGGCACCACTCCCAAAAAGGCTCGTGACCAGGCAGACGGGAAAAGCGGTAACGCCCCGAACACACGTCCGACATTGAACCCGAAATCGATTCCCGTACCAAATCCATTATTATCCATCAAGGCAAAGTCACCCAGTTGGCTGAGAAATGTCCTTGTACTGTACAAGTCAACAAGTCCCAACTGGTGACCGAACTCATGTGCCATAACTGCATTCAACGCCGTTGCCCGGTTATCCTGGCTGGCTGTTTCCGGCATCATCAAGGCGGTACGCACATAATGAGTGCCGCTATCGACAGCGACCGAATCACCAAAACTGATAAAACCGGTAAACAAATCGTTGCAGGTTTCCGGGAATCCGAGATCATTTTGCCTGTCCGCACCGGCATGAAAGAGAAAAATCGACTGGTAATCGGCAAAATGGATTTCAGGAGAAACAGTATCCACTAATTGAATACAGTCAATAAAGTACCGTTCCAAGCCGACAACCACCGACTCCGGTTCGCATTTTCCGTAGTAGTTCATCAACTGCGGCAACTGGTACATCGAGTCTTTTGCCGGTGGGTATATATCCCAGGTCAGGGTTATCTTTTGTTCCGATGCCACCTCCCAATACCTGTTGAGCGCCCGCATCAACGCATCGAAATAAACAGAATCATGCGGCGGCGGATCAATCCAGTGACCAACGGAATCATAGTATGCGGCAGAATCTTCAGGGGCAGCCAACGGATTGGAAAGATTGATGTAGCCTCGCCCGGTAGTATTGGGATCATCGGGTTCTTCATACTGAAAATTAAAACGAAGCACCAGAACATGAATAGTAGTATCGAAATCCGGCGCTAACGCTTGAGTTGGCAGTGACCACGGGTGAGCTCGTTGAAGCCCCAAGTCGATTATTCCCGCCCTGTCCGGAGTCAGACAACGATGACGTACGATATTTTCTTCCTGACCGTTATCGACCCGTGATGTATGAACAGGATAGACTTTATCACCGGCGATAACGGTACTTACACAAAGTACCGTTATCGCCAGCAACAGTATGATAAATTGTCTTGAACTTCCCATGTTCCAAGGTACACAAATTATAGTTTTACAGTCAACGACATACGCAAGGTATTTGCCAATGCAAGACTTGAACTGCTGGGGATGTACGAGAAATCGAACATCGCACGCTCAAGCAGGGTCAGTCCTACACCGAGGGTCGGGGTTTTAATCCGACCTTCCTGATCATAGATATATCCCAACCGAGCGGCTATCAAATTCGCATAGACAAATTCAGCACCGCCGTTTATAACCGTCTGGCGCAACTCTTCACTCAAACTGCCAATATCAACAAGCAGCTTATTAACTTCAGCAGTTACCAGCAGGCGGGTATAATCCGAATGCAGCAATTTATATGAGAAACCGACAGCAAGGTTACGCGGCAAAGCATCTGCCTGCGACTGCTGGCTGTACTGCAAGTTAGGTCCGAGGTTCGTTACTGCCATTCCAAATGTCAACCGTGGCGATGCCTGATATAACAATCCAAGGTCAACTGCCAACCCGGTTGTTTTCCCTCTTCCAAGAGCAGTACCGGCAGTTGCTCCGGCAATTTCCTGATCAGAAAGACGAGAATAAATAATCTTCGCCGAGATTCCACCCTTGAGAGAACGGGTCAGTGATGTTCCGTAAGATAATGTCAACGCAACTTCAAAAGGCTCATCAGTACCTTTATCGTTACCCTGTTCATCACGAAGGGCAATCGTGCCATAGGTCAGGTAGGTGATATTTCCACCAACTGTCCCCCATCCCTTAATTTGCCCGACAAACGAAATAAATTCATAGTAGATATCACTGGCAAGTTCCGGCAGCCACTTGACGTGCATCAGGCTCAATTCGTTATGTCCATTCGCCTTGGCGACAATCTCTTTGCCACTTGCCAACCAGAGTTCATTTTCGACTATTTCGATATAAATGACACTGGCTTTATCCATACCTTTTTCAGAGACAGAAAACAGCCGTTGACCATCATACGCACGCAATCCGTTTTCAGTAGCAATGTACACCAGCCCCTCACGACCTCGAATGAGATTAATCTTTGAGGCAGTGGCGTTGATGGGAATACGTACTTCTTGTCCGGCTTGCAGAGTAATATTGTTGAGATTGTTTATTTCTATTACTGTCTGTCGATACCATGCCATGGTAGCAGAGTCTTTGAAATGGACATTGGCAATCAAACTATCGAGTGTTTCGTCTTCAGCAACAGTGTACCACTTATATCCCGGCAGTTTCCAGCCATGCCCATCAAAGAACAACGCCCCATACTGGGTTCCCAGCCAAATATGGTTTTCCGAAGTGGGATAGATACAGGTGACCTCGCCCTTTACAGAGACAATATACGGCACTCGAATCACATCGCCGGGGTTCAGGGCATCCAGATTCAATCCTGCCTGTTCAGTCTGCTGCGCTGTTGTATCAGTTGCCGTTGTATCCACTCCGGCCGTATCGGTGACAGTTTCACCGTCAGGTGGTTCTGAAACAGCAGCAGTGACTATCGGCGCTTCCTCGTTCACTTTTCTTATTTTTTCGATGAATGCTTTCTTTTCATCGGCAGTACGATAGATGGAAAACTTCTCAGCAATACGTTCCAGGTTTTCATCAAGAACCACCGTATAGGTAAAGCTGTTCATCCATACCTTGCCGTCATAATGGTAAATGTCACCATCAATAACGACCCAGACATTCGCTTCCCCATCAGCACCAATAGCAGTCACCGGACCTTGCGGCAACATCTGCGATGCCGGAGCCGCCTTGACCTTATTGGTGCCAAGAGTCAATAGTCCATTGTCTGTTCCGATATAGAATATCCACGGTGTTGCCAACAGGTAGTTTACCTTTCCTACCTGTTGTTCCTCTTGTCCAAATTTTTCGTTCCGCCAGCGTTTGCCATCATAGGAATACAACCCAACGGTGGTTCCTACCAGCAGTTTGCGCCCATTTGACGCTATTGCGGTTATTTCTCCTTCAAAAAAGGAGGCATACGGAACCAACAATTCTTCAGGGAGAAACCGTGATTTCGATTTTTCAATAGCGACATTGATACGGTCACATTCCGTTTCCGTTAATGTGCTGTCTTTCATGCCATCATGGAACCGTTTCCGAGCTTCGGCAACCCGCTCCCAATTAATGCGGCATTCGTTATAAACCGTTTCCAGAGAATCGAAACCTTCAACCAGAGAACTCATAGCACTGTAATCTTCAGGGATAAACGACATGACAGTATCCCGAAAGCTTTTGAGCTGCTCAAGGGTTATCGGACTGTTGGCTTCCGCAACTTTTTTTGTTATCCCTTCAAGACGGTTATCATCTTTAATGCGAAAATACGATGTAAGCAGTTTGTTAAGCGTTTGTGACGCCGGTACGGTAAACCGTTCCTCCGCATACCAATTCCTGTTATCGTATCTCAACAATCCACGAGGAGTAATTGCCCACAACTCGTACGACTGGTAATCGACTCCCGAACCTTTTTTCAAAGCAGCGATTGCTTTCAGGGGACGATACTTTTCCGGTACGGTGACATCTTTCCATGTTTGTGCTAACGGATACGCTCCTAAACCAGCCGGGTTCCAATGGGTCGTGGTCGCATCATCCGCCACTGCCACAAATGCCTCCCCCATACCACCGGCACGAGCACCGGGAGCGATACGCAGGAACAACGCCGCAGCTTCAGACACCGCTTCACTTTTCGATGCAATAAACCCTACTGACAGTAACAATATCATTACTGTGGTAAAAAGCCGTTTGAACATACAAATACTCCTCATGTATTAATTTACAACTACTACTTTTCCGAATGCTTCTACAACATCACCGCCAGTAGCAGGGACAGCAGTGACTTTGTATATATAGACCCCGGTGGCTATTCGGTCACCGGTAAAATCTGTTCCATACCATACTATATCGTCAAAATAGCCCGCTTCTGACGGATGTCGCTCAAAGGATTTTATTTTTCTGCCGGAAAGAGTAAAAATATCCAGATGCAGGCTGCTGACCGGACGGGTTAAATTAAGCGAAAACCGTGTACTCTCTTTCATCGGGTTGGGATAATTCAACAAATCCAGGATAGCCAAATCCTTCTCACTCTGAATATTGGCAACAAATTGAACAACAGAAGAGTTGTTGGCATTATCCCATGCTTTTATTTTGAATATATGCTGCCCCGGTTCAAGGTTAGTTAATGTATACGTCAAGCGCCCGGTTACAAAACTGTTTTTATCATAGGCAAACATACTGGTCAGGTTTACCGCCTTTTCAGCACGGTTATCCAGGGTCAGAGTAATACCATGCCCCAGTGCACCGGTTAAATTAATCCCGGACGAATCCGCAAGGATAATTTCCAAAACATCATTGTTGTTGATAATATCTCCACTGACAAAATCTTCCTGTCCCTGTATCCGGTAGGTAATCACCGGACCACTGGAATCGGTCGATGGTGCTACGACATCGGAAATATGCAGCGAATCAATAAGCCCGATTCCATCTGTGGCGGCAAATTTTGCATACGCACTTATTTTTGCACCCTCACCACCATACCCGATATCCAGCGGGGTGATAAAGGAAAAATCGAACTGCCCGCCGGTAATATCTGCTGTTCCACGAAAGATAGTCGGGCCGGTAACACTATAGTCAACGGTTTGAATCGTTCCACCGGTATCATTGACCAACCGATATGTTTTCGGCCTGTCGGAGTCATAAACCGTGATAATCAGTTCACCGTCTTCAACAACAGGCTGACCCTGGGCATCGACCACCTGCCCGGTAATTTGAGTTCGTGCCAATGCCGTAAGGCTGTCGGGTGTTTGTGAAAACTGAATCTTTAGTTTAGGCATGCCCAGTTTTATGTACGGATCACCAAACAAGAGGTATGCCCGGTCATTTTTTATCGGCACGGGAACGGATGTCCGGTATTGCCGTTGAAGTTTTGCGATATAAATAGCTTCAGCAATTGTCAGAGAATCATTGGAGAACAACACATCAAATGCTTTCTGATTAAATGCAGCATTTTCAGAGGAATAGACAAGACGGGTTGCCGAAACGACTGCGATAGCTCCACCCGCAGGATGCACGAGCAAATCTTCCGCCATACCCTCACGCATGGGGTCATCAAAGAACCCTATGGCACAGGAAGCGGTAAACACCAGGGCCAGTTTATCAAAATTATTCAAACGGGGCACATCACCGCTCCGGGTAAAGACATGCTCATGTGCCCAGACATCCGGGTTGCCATGTCCCACATAGTTAATCAACAACGTACCGTTATTAATGGCTTTTACAATTTCATCATTTACAGCCGGTTTTTCCCTGTTTACAAACGGATACTCCCACAGGTAAATCTTATTCCGATGAAAATGAGCAGGGATATGTTTTTTCTCCAGCTCTTCGGTCTGGGTGGTATGAAACATCTCGGTATTAAAAGTTCCGTATTCGTCATCAGCGACAAGGGTAATATCATTTCGCCACATACCAAAGCTCGACGGCGATTCGTACTGCTTTATCTTCGCCATAATGATATCGATTTCTTCAGCCGACCGTATCGGCATACGGGCTGTTACCATATCCAGTCCACGATCACCGACATTGATGTAGCTCGTATCACTATCAAGAATACCATAACTGCCAAAATAGACATAGTTGTCATCAGATGCCGACTCATCGTTGGAGCGGAGATATGACGGAACATAATTCGGCACTCCCGTCTTCAATATATTGTGATAGTCATAATTCCCATCTCCGACAAACAGTACGACTGATGGCGCCGGGGCAGGATAATTTTCATACGCATATTTCAGAAAATCACGAATCGCAGTCGGGTCAAACAATCCAAAGGAATAATTATCATAAATATCCTCGACGGTCACAACTTTCACATCTATTCCCCGGTCCCGACGATACGTTACATACTCATCAAGTGCCGGTGCTAAGGCGCTGGTGGTCACGACAAGTAGATCAGCTCTATCAGAGACATCGTATAAGTCACCCGGTCGTACGTTCTGAATCGAAGTTGGAGACATTGCGATTTGCGGTGTTGACAGGTAATACCGATGGTATGTTGTTGCATCCAAAGAAGCGATAAAGGATATCGTCCCCTGTGAGCGATTGAAATTGTTCATAATAACCGGACGATTAGACTCGGTAATATCCAGTATCAGCACCGGATAGTCAAAATTGTCGATAACTTCAAACTGTGCCTGCCCGGCATAGGGGTCAATAATGATATCAAGGGAATTATTGCTCGGCTCAAGGTAACTTTGATATTCCACTTCAAGATAATCAAAGTACGGCTTGGTATTCGAGGTCCCGGTTAATGATAACTCAATTTTGTTGGGACCGTTGTTCAACCAGGTCACCCCATACCGGCAGTTAAACTGATTACAAGTATCCGTGGCAAGGGAATCATTTACCCGCATCTCCATATACCCCGGCGCAAAGGTTCTTCCCTGCAACACAAACCGGGCATCCGCTCCCGGGACCACACCGGGAGTATTGATGAAAAAGATTAACGCTGTCTGGTCTGTCCAGTACCAGGTATAGTAATCAGAGATACGTCCATCGTGTCGCCGGAGCAAATTATCCTGCTCGCTGTGGAGGCGACGCGTAAAAGTAGTGATGGTGGTATCCACCACTCCCCCCGGAGCAGCATCGAAACTTGACATTCGCAACCCAGCTCCACTACCGGATATTGTCAGCCAGTAACAGTTTTCCAGTTCATACCGATTGGCATAGTATCTTGGCGCCGAACCCTGTTCAGTAACCCACCGATTCACCGCTTCTCCGTAGAACATGATATAATCCTGGGCATCAAAAATACCATCACCACCATCATTGACAATAATGGCAACCTCTGAAAAGGTCGGACGGGGGTCATCATTGTTAACAGGAAGCGGCTTCCCGCCACCATAAAAGAGATGAAGAGAATCTGACGGTAGATTTGTCAGGTCCAAACCGGCGGCACTCAACTGGGCGCCACTGACTTTATATAACCCGGTGGAAGCAACCCGTATTTTATACCATGCTTTCCCCGATGCAAACGGACCATCAATGACAGCTCTTTTAGATACCGCTCGTTCCGGAACCAACCAGGTACGAAACTGCTCATAGTTTGCCAGCGATGCACGAAATATGTTATCAAACACCGGATCATTGGGCAATGTCCCCTGACTGCTCCTCCCTCCCTCGAATGAGAGCTGTATTTCAATTTCTTTGTAGTAGGAGTTGGGATTCACAATCGGATACACACGGACAGTGACAATCTGTCGCCCGCGAATGGTGGTTACCTGTGACAGCTCCACCACATCATGCGAAACAGTCGATAACGGCGTTTGTATGTTCTTTGTCATACCCAGTGTGGTAAGTGAGCGGGCATCGCTTGAGATCAGTCGAACCTGTGCCCCATAGGGTACCCCAACAAGAACAGCTTCGTAATACGATGCCAGCGAATCGGTCTCTACCTGCCAATCGAGTTTGTCGGGTGAGATAGTAATGATAAAATGAAAAGACTTATCCGATGAAGAAAGGATAGAAAGATTACTCCCCGATGAGCTGCCAGCTATTCCAAAAATAACGGGGAATAAGAATAATAGTGACTTATACAGTACCTTTTCCATACAAACCGGGTAAATCACCCGGCCCCGGAACCGTGTTTACAGACTACGGTTTTGGGCCTTGTGAAGACCTAACTTTCCAACTTTAATGTTCAACCAAAAAGTTCGTTAACCGTAGAACTATAAACAATCCTCCATTCTGTATAAAGTCCTATATGATAAAAAGTTCCATAAAAAAAGTCAAGCGGGATACTTATAAATCATATTATCCTGCCTGCTACCTATGCAATTTATCGGCCAGAAAGTAGACATTTTTACAGGTAATATCATAACGCAATACTTCTCAACACCTTACATCTTCAAAAAAAGACAGAGGCTCACAAAGAGCAACAATAAACGATGAAAATATATTCATACATTTGAACAAAACATGCCATAACTGCAACCGGAATAAAACCGAATCGAAAAGTTATGCTACCCTTTTACATCTTAACATGGTCGGAGCGAGCCGATTTGAACGGCCGACCTCTCGCACCCCAAGCGAGTGCGCTAACCAGACTGCGCCACGCTCCGACACTCGCGCTCATACAGGTACTGGCTATATACCTGTCAGAAGGAGCAGCCTCCCTGAGAGACCGTTCCGATTAATAGGCAGGAGTGTACCACCACCCCCACATACAGTACCAATCTATCATAATAATGATAAAACTCAAGAGAAAATTTATAGAATCACCAGACAAGAGTTTGTCAGGAAAATATTTTTAGGATTTCTTTGATATCTTTGCGAATCTGACCGATAAGCGTTTTTGCGCGAGCATTGTTTACAATGGTTACTTTTTCCTCTTTTGCCCGACGCATCGTAAGCTTTTTTCGAGCGCCTTCGATAGTCAACTTTTCTACTGTTCGCAGGTACTTGATACGATTTATAATATCAATATCTTTCTGAGTATAGATACGATTTCCCCCGCGGCTCTTCTTTGGTTTTAACACGGAAAATTCTTTTTCCCAATACCGTAACACATATTGTTCCAGCCCTGTTATCTGTGCTACCTCGCTAATCGAATAATACAGTTTATCATTTTTCATACGCTATCCCCTTCATATCCTCTGTCAATGCCATATTTCTGATTTAAGTTCCCTGCCCATCAATTCACCGACAGCTATCGAAGGAGATTTCTGTTCGAACAATACTTCATATACTGCCTGAGTGATGGGCATCTCTACATGATGCACGTGCATCAGCTCATATCCTGAGCGGGTCGTCGCTACTCCTTCAGCAACCATGTGCATCCCGGCGAGGATACTGTCGAGCGTCTCACCTCGTCCGATTCGCTCCCCTACATACCGGTTACGACTATGGCGGGACACACAAGTAGTAACCAAATCACCCACCCCGGAAAGCCCCGCAAAGGTTAACGCATCCGCGCCCATAGTAACCCCCAAACGAGTTATCTCCGCCAATCCACGAGTCACCAGGGCACCAAAGGTATTATCCCCCATATTCAACCCGGCAGCTATCCCAGCAGCAATGGCAATAATATTTTTCAGGGCTCCCCCCAGTTCCACCCCGATAAGATCGGTGCTGTTGTACACACGAAACGCCCGGCTGGAAAACACTTCCTGAATTTCTGTAACCAGTTTTTCATTGATACCACCTGCCACAACCGTTGTCGGCATATCCTGCGCTACCTCTTCGGCATGAGAAGGACCGGATATTGTAGCCACCTGTTCAAGAGGGATTCCAACTGTTTCTGTTATCACTTCCGACATCCGCTTGAGTGTTTTAATTTCAATACCCTTGGCAAGATTAATAACGGTAACACCAGATGATAACGTATTCTTTAATGGCGCCAACGCCGAACGGACATACTGCGAAGGGACAGCCACCACAAGCATTTCAGCACCATCGCCAGCATTACTCAAGCTGTTGGTTATTTGCACTGAATCGGGAAGCCTGGTTTGCGGAAGTTTTTTCGGGTGAGTACGATGTTCCAGAATCAACCGGAAATCCTCAGGGTTATACTCCCAGATAGTTACCGCATGACCATTACTATCAAGCAGGCGCGCAACTGCCAATCCCCAGGAACCGGCACCGAGTATGGCAATCTTCTTAGACACCGGAACCCGCCTTTTTTGTTTTTTCGGAACGAGCAAATTTGTGTTCTGTCCCGGCGAGCAAACGCGCTATGTTTTGTCGATGAGTGACAAGAATCAACATCGCCACTACTGCCGCCATAACAATGTACACCATAGCAAACGGTTTATGGAACGCATATTTTTCGATAAGCATAATAGCCAAAAACGACAACGCTCCCAACATGGAGCCGAGAGAAACATACCGGCTGATAAACACAACAACGGCAAAAACACCAAAGCTGAGAACTGCTTCAAGGGGTAATAATGCAATCATTCCTCCCAGGGCGGTATTCACTCCCTTCCCGCCGCGAAAACGGAGATATACCGGAAATACATGACCAAGAACGGCAGCCAATACCGTAAGAACCTGCAAAGTGTCACCGGGGACGATATCCACCTGATAGTGGGTCAATACATAACGGGCAAGAAAAACAGATACAACACCTTTGGATATGTCACCAATATAAACCCATACTGCTGCTTTGAACCCAAGCACCCGCAGGACATTGGTCGCACCGATATTTCCCGAGCCGAACTGACGAATATCAGCTACCCCAAAAAGACGCGGGATAAGCAAACCAAAAGGAATACCACCAATCAGGTATGCAATAAGAATGGGCAACAATGCTATCATGGCATGTAATCTTCTCTGCCCCAGCCCTGTATAGATATGCGTTTATTGTCAATGTTCAATACATGAAAGAACGCTGTTTGTTCTGCCACTCCCACAAAAGCGGGAGTCCAGTGTCTCCTCAATAGAACGACAGGTTCCCGTTTACACGAGGATGACAAAGGAATAAAGGAGACAACAAAGCCAAAAAACAATATCATACTGTGTTTCAATTAGCTACTAATTAATAACACATCCCCAACGGCAAAAGAGCTTGTGCCTTTACCTATGGGAATTACATATTTATTCCGCTGATACAGAATCTTCCGGGGTCATTACAGAATCAACAACAGGTTTCGGAACCATATTCCGGATATCAGGATAATAATTAACCAAAGCATCAATAAACCGTCGGGCTTCTTCGGAATCGATCTTTTTATCATTGGGAATAGTTTGCAGTCCTTGCAGCAAAGTGCCGATTTTCTGTAAATCCGGTTTTTCTTCTGCTTTTAATTTTTCGAGGAATTTATCAGTTACCGCATTGAAGTATGTAGTATCCATTCCAAGCTGTGATGATGTGGCAGCCATCTGCTTAATTTGTTCAACCATAGTTGTGGCGCCATAACGAACCAGGGCGTCTTTCTTATAATAGCAGGTAACCCCGGCAATGACAGCTAAGAGTATTACTACCGCTACAACTATAAGCGCAATAAGACAGCCCTTGGACATCCCTTTCGAACCTTCCTGACCAGACATGTCGCCTCACTTATTTTGTGGTTTGGCAGGCAGGGAATAGCATCGGAACCCAAGATGTAGAAACCACCCTTGACCTGCTACGCTAATGTTTTCCTCCCCAACCACTTTACTCCATGAGTTAATGTTTGGGTTTAGTTGATTGAATTATAACAGGGGAGCTTTCAATAATCAAGTATTAGGACGACAATAGCAAAAAAAACCCGCCAAGGCTGACGGGTTAATTTTTTATCACAAAAGAGAGTATCAGAAAATCCGGCTACTTTGCAGCTTTCTTTTCTTTTTTCCCTTTTTTGCCTTTTTTATCGGTTTCCTCAACTGGTTTTTCCGTAAGAAGTTCAACTACCGAAATCGGGGCACCATCACCACGACGAACCCCCAACTTCACCACACGTGTGAATCCCGATGTTCTATCGGAAAATTGAGGGACAATTTCATCATACAATTTTTTGAAAATTGCTTTCTGATGAACAGTCTTGGCAACTTGTCGCTTGGATGCCAACGTGCCTTTCTTAGCAGTTGAAATAATACGGTCCACAACAGGCCGCAACGCCTTGGCTTTAGCCTCAGTTGTCTTAATCACACGATGCTGGAACAATGACATAGCCATATTAGCAAGCATTGCCTCGCGGTGTGCTTTGGTTCGTCCCAGTTTTCTAACTTTATCCCGGTGTCCCATTGTTTAATCCACTATCCGACTTTTTCCGGTTCAAGATACTGGTCAACGTCCATACCGAACGACAGACCCATTTCTTCCAGTATAGTACTTATTTCGTTTAATGATTTACGACCGAAGTTACGGTATTTCAGCATTTCTGATTCCGTCTTGGTCACCAAATCGCGTATTGTCTGAATGTTTGCCGACCTGAGGCAGTTTGATGAACGAACCGAAAGCTCCAGCTCATCGACCCGTGTTTTCAGAAGATTCCGAATACGAATGGTTTCTTCGTCTTCTTCGGGTTCTTCCTCAACCATCACCTCTTCATCCATGTGGATAAACAGTTGCAGGTGGTCTTTCAGCAGTTTGGCAGCAAAGCTCAGGGCGTCTTCCGGCGTCACAGTGCCATCGGTTGTTATTTCCATAATCAGCCGATCGTAATCTGTTCTCTGTCCTACCCGTGTATTTTCCACGTGATAGGAAACCTTGATAACCGGCGAGAACAGGGAATCGACATAGATAGTCCCGACCGGCGCATCCTGTCGCTTATTCTGTTCGGCAACATGGTAACTCCGTCCGGAATCGATATCGAGTTCCATCTCGAAATCCACATCATCCGTTAACTCGCAGATATGCAGATCGGGATTGAGAATCTCGATTTCGCTGTGCCCTTCAATCATTCCGGCGGTCAATTTACCTTTGGTATTTGCCTTCAGGGTAAGGGTGACCATTTCATCCGCATGCATACGGATACGGATTTTTTTGACATTGAGCACAACTGCGGTGATGTCTTCATAAATACCCGGAATGGATGAAAACTCATGGAGACATCCCTTAATACGGATTGACACAACCGCCGCACCCTGAATGGATGACAAGAGCACCCGGCGCAGGCTGTTACCAATTGTCGTACCATAACCTCGTTCCAGAGGTTCAATGATAAAACGAGAATAGTTTTCTGTTGCCGATGACTGGTCGATAACGACTTCTTTCGGCATTGTAAGTGGTTTCCACTTCATATTGTGAAAAAACCTCCCAGAGGATAATGTCCTTATTTGGAGTACAGCTCCACTACCAACTGTTCATTCACTGTTAACGGTATATCACCGCGCTTAGGAATTTCCAGCAACTCCCCTTCGAGAGCAGCTTTATTCAAGCGGAGCCACGGGTAATCATCACCGCGTCCAACTTCCTTAAGAGCGCTGTGAATTACATCAAGATTCTTCGATTTTTCCTTCACTTTGATAACTTGTCCTGGTTTGACATTATATGACGGGAAGTTGACAATACGTCCATCAACCATCACATGACGATGTCTTACCAGTTGCCGGGCAGCTTTACGCGACGGCGCAAACCCCAGGCGATAGACCAGGTTATCAAGTCGTGTTTCGAGCATCTGAAGAAGAATTTCGCCGGTAACGCCGCTCTTTAGATCAGCCTGTTTAAAATAGTTACGAAATTGTTTTTCTAAAATTCCGTAGATACGACGAATCTTCTGTTTTTCTCTCAACTGCACACCATACGGAGAAATTTTCCGTCGCATATTCCGACCATGCTGTCCGGGGGCATACTGTCGCCGCTCAATGGCACACTTGTCACTCAGACAACGTGTCCCTTTGAGAAACAGTTTCTCGCCTTCACGACGGCACAGTTTGCAGTTGGCATCACGATATCGAGCCATTCACTCTCCCATGCACAAAAAGCCTACTAACACTATTCATCACCATTACCATTATACCCGGCGACGCTTCGGCGGACGACAGCCGTTATGGGGTATCGGAGTTACATCTTTTATCACCGTAATCTCCAAACCGGCAGCTGACAACGAACGAATAGCTGCCTCTCGTCCCGAACCGGGTCCTTTTACCCATACCTCAACCCGTCGCAATCCCATATCCATCGCTTCCCGCGCCGCGGAGGTAGCAGCTTGTTGCGCTGCAAACGGGGTGGATTTCTTGGAGCCTTTGAAACCGACTCTGCCGGCACTTCCCCAGGATATCGCTTTCCCGTTGTTATCGGTCAGCGTGATAATGGTATTGTTAAACGTTGCTTTAATATGGACAATACCATTGGCATCAACCTTACGAGATTTTTTGCGTGATCTACCTTTTTTCTTTGCATCAGCCATGTATAATTACCTCAAGAGGGATTTCTTCATGTTATTTCTTACCCGGGGGTTTTCTCTTCAAACCACCGATGGAACGTTTCGGTCCTTTGCGTGTCCGCGCATTTGTTTTCGTTCGTTGTCCACGTACGGGCAAACCACGACGATGTCGAAGTCCGCGGTAGCTGCCGATATCGACAAGACGTTTTATATTCATCTGAATCTGGCTGCGCAGAGCACCTTCAACAGCATAATCATTTTCGATTATCTGACGAAGTTTTGTAATATCTTCTTCAGACAAATTCTTGACTCGCGTATCCGGATTCACACCGGTTTTCTTCAAGATCTCACCAGCCCGATACGGACCAATACCATAGATATACCGCAAACCTATTTCAATACGCTTATCTTTTGGAAGATCAACACCAGCTATTCTTGCCAAGGCTTTCTCCTTAGTCTACAAAGAACTCATTTTGGTCTTATCCCTGCCGCTGTTTATGGCTGGGACTCCGTTTGCAAATCACCCGCAATACACCTTTGCGCTTGATGATTTTACAATATTCACAACGTTTTTTTACTGCCGACCGTACTTTCATTATGTACCACCAGTCTTTCGTACTTTACTTATATCTATACGTAATCCGCCCGCGTGTTAAATCATACGGCGACAATTGCAGCGTTACTTTATCACCGGGCAGAATCTTAATAAAGTGCATCCTCATCTTACCTGAAATATGCGCCAGGACCACATGACCATTATCAAGCTCAACCTTAAACATGGCGTTCGGCAATGTTTCAATCACCTTGCCTTCCACCTGTATTGTTTCTTCCTTGGCCATACGCTCCTTTACGCCAGTGTTAACACATCAGGACCATTATCGGTTATCGCCACCGTATGTTCAAAATGCGCTGACGGCTGCCCATCAGCAGTGACAACGGTCCAGCCATCAGGCAATGTTTTTACCCGATACGTCCCCATCGTTATCATGGGTTCAATGGCTATCACCATCCCAGTTGCCAGAACAGGACCATCATCGGGAGAACCGAAATTAGGAACCTGCGGTTCCTCATGCAAATTACGGCCAATCCCATGACCGACCAGGTCACGGACGACACCGTAACCCCTACTTTCGGCAACCTGTTGGACTGCCGAAGATATAGCGCCTAATTTATTACCTTTTCGAGCTTTGTCAATACCAGCCTGTAATGATTTTTTCGTCCATTCCATTAATTCCCGGCGAGATTCATCAATCTCACCGATGGCAAAGGTCCGGGCTGAATCACCATAAAAACCATCGACTATCGAGCCGAGGTCAACCGATACGATTTCGCCTTCTTTTATGACCCGTTTACCGGGAATACCGTGAACGACTTCCTCATCAATAGAAATACAAGCCGACGCCGGGAACCCATGATACCCCTTAAAAGCCGGAACTGCACCATGTGAACGAAGGAAATCTTCGATGATTGTATCCAGTTCGGCAGTAGTCATACCCGCATGGATATTTTCACCAACCATGTCGAGGGCTTTTGCTACTACATTACCGGCACGGCGCATTATTTCTATCTCTTCTTTTGACTTCAAAACTATCAAATTCGTTCTTCGGTTACTTGCGAACCAACAACTTTCAATAAATCATTAAATACGCTGTCTGGAGATTGTTCCCCATTAACTTCTATCAGTACCGATTTCTTACGGTAATAATCTTCTATTGGTTGTGTTTGTTTTTTATATACTTCCAGCCTGTTGCGCACCACTGCTTCTTCATCATCAGGGCGACGCTGCAGTTTTTCCCCGTCATCATCGCAAATACCTTCCTGTTTGGGCATATTTGCGGGGAAATTATATGTCCGCTGGCACTTGGGACAGAACCAGCGACCTGACAACCGTTTTACTACTTCCTCATCAGACACCTGTAATAAAATGGCAGCATCCAGCTTCATATTGTTTTTTTCAAACATTCCGTCAAGGCTTTCAGCCTGCGGTACGGTTCGCGGAAACCCATCCAGGATAAAACCGTTATCCAGATCGCCGTTTGTTACTTTCGATTCAATCAATCCAATCAACAGTTCATCGGGAACAAGCTCACCACGTTCCATGTATTGCTTAGCTTGTTTGCCGAGTTCGGTCCCTTCTTTTACTGCAGTACGAAGTAAATCACCGGTTGACAGGTGCAGAACACCAATCTTTTCAGCCAATTTCACTGCTTGCGTACCTTTTCCCGAACCCGGAGGACCAAGAAAAATCAAGTTCTTCATCACATCGATCTCCCCCGAATCTTACCTTTCTTCATAAAACCGTCATAGTGACGCATCAACAGGTGAGATTCTATCTGCTGTAACGTATCCAATGCAACACCGACCACAATCAGTAAGCCGGTACCACCAAAGAAGAAGTTCACATTAAACTTGCCAATCAACACCCACGGCAACACCGCGATTGCCGCAAAGAAGATTGCACCCGGCAGAGTTATCCGGGTAAGAATTTTTTCGATATACTGAGCGGTATTTTTCCCGGGACGAATACCGGGAATATAGCCGCCATTCTTCCGCATGTTATCAGCAATATCCATCGGATTAAAGACAATAGCGGTGTAGAAGTATGCGAAGAAGATAATAATCAGGGAATAAATGATAGAATACCACAAGCCGCCCGGAACAAGCCAGACAGCAACCAGATTCTGAATCCACTCAATATTCGGGAAAAGCTGCGCGACTGTGGATGGTAAAAACATAATTGATTGCGCAAAAATAATCGGGATAACACCGGCAGAGTTTACCGACAACGGCAGGTGTGTGGTTGCACCACCGAAAACCCGTCGTCCGACAACTTTTCGAGGATACTGCACCGGAACCTTTCGTTGTGCCCGTGTCACCAGGATAACAGCCATGATAACACCAATCATCATAACCCCCATCATAAGGGAAACGATAAAGTCACGACTGCCGAGTAATACCATCTGGACTTCCTGAATAACGGCATCCGGGAAGCGAGCGATAATCCCGATAAAGATGATTAAGGAAATTCCGTTCCCGATTCCCCGTTCCGTAATTTGCTCACCAAGCCACATAATAAAAATCGTACCACTGGTAAAGGTCAGGATAGTCAGAGGAATAAATGCCGCTGTACTCATATGAACGGCAGGGACACCGCTGGCACTTTTAATCGTTGCCAGAAAGCCTGCTGTTCCCCATGCCTGTAATGCGGCAATAAGAACTGTCAGGTAACGGGTATATTGGGTAATTTTGCGTCTGCCTTCTTCTCCCTCACGTTGCAACCGCTGCAAATAGGGAATCACAGCACCAAGCAACTGCAACATAATGGATGCGGAGATATAGGGCATGATACCCATTGCAAAGATGGTAGCTTTTCGAAAGGCGCCACCGACGAAGAGGTCAAATAACCCAAAGATGGAATTATTTCCCAACGCCGCCGCAAGAATACTTCCATCAATACCCGGAGTAGGAATGTGGCCACCGATTCGATAAACAACGAGCAATCCCAGCGTATAGAAGATACGCTTCCGAAGTTCCTCAACTTTGAAAACCGACCGGAAGGTTTCTAACACTTGACCACCTCAGCCTTTCCTCCCGCAGCTTCCAGTTTTGCACGGGCAGTTTTACTAAAGACAGCAGCATGAACAGTATATGCTTTATCTACTTCACCGTTACCGAGAATTTTTACAGGGATATCCAGTTTCTTAATCAATCCCACTGCCTTCAGGCTTTCGGCGTTCACTTCACCCGGTTCACATTTTTTTGCAAGGTCACCGATATTGACAATCTGGAACTCTTTTTTGAATATATTGGTAAACCCAAACTTGGGAACGCGCCGCTGTAATGGCATCTGTCCGCCTTCATGACCGCGTTTTGTTTTGTGACCACTACGCTGACCGGCACCTTTATGCCCGCGTCCAGATGTTTTTCCAAGACCACTACCGGGTCCACGCCCCACACGTTTCCGTGTTTTCCGAGCTCCTTTTGGTGGCTTGAGTGTATGTAATTCCATGTTATCCTCTACCCCAACTTAGTCAATATGTTCCACTGTTACAAGGTGCTGGACAGCACGCACCATCCCGCGAATCTGCGGGGTATCGTTATGAATTACCGTGCGATGCAATTTACCCAATCCGAGCGCCTTTATGGTACGCTTCTGAGCTTCTTGTCTATCTATGGTGCTCCGTATTTGCGTAATTTTGATTTTGGACATAGGTGCCTTCCTTATCCGATTCTCGATCTACTCTTCCGAGCGCTCTTTCAGTTCCTGTTCGCGAGTACGCAGTAAAAGCAGTCCGTTCATTGTTGCTTTCACAACATTATGCGGGTTCCGACTACCGAGCACTTTCGCCAAAATATCCTGCACACCAAGTGACTCGAGGACAGCACGAACCGCTCCACCGGCAATCACACCGGTACCGGGAGAAGCCGGACGCATCACCACCGTTGTCGATTCGAATAAGCCGTCAACCCGGTGGGGAATCGTCCCTTTAATCAGGCTGATTTCAGTCATGGCACGTTTCGCAGCTTCCGTCCCTTTCCGAATTGCTTCGGAAACTTCCGGCGCCTTACCATGACCAATACCGACTTTTCCCTTTTTATCGCCAACAGCCACCAATGCCGTGAAGCTGAATCTGCGACCGCCTTTTACTACTTTTGCCACGCGATTAATTCGAATGACTTTTTCCTCGTATTCGAGGTTGCTCATTTCAAAACGTGCCAAACTTTACCTCATCAATATCTTAAAAAACAATAATTCTTCTTAGAACTTCAGTCCGTGTTCACGAGCACCATCAGCAACAGCCTTAATACGCCCATGGTATCTGCCGACATTTCTATCAAACACGACTTTTTCAATACCTCTGGCTTTTGCTTCGGCTGCAATAACCTCACCAACAGTACGAGCAACTTCTGTTTTGGTCATACCGGGTTTTATTTTCTCCACAACGTTTTTGGCGTTCGATGACGCTGATGCAAGGGTCACCCCATGTTCATCATCAATAACCTGAACGAAGATATTCTTCAGCGACTTGTACACTGTCAAACGCGGTTTTTCGGGAGTCCCGAAGATTTTCCCACGTACCCGTTTTCTTCTACGCTCCGCTCGTTTTGCTTTTTGTATATTCTTATCAGCCATTTCTTACACCATACTCGAATTAAGCACCGCTCGCTGCGGTTTTACCAGCTTTGGTACGTACATATTCTCCCACATACCGAACACCTTTTCCTTTATAGGGCTCCGGTTTGCGGAAGGAACGAATTTTAGCTGCCACCTGGCCTACCATTTGTTTATCTATACCAGTTACAATAACCTTGTTTTCTTTCGGCAACACTTCAATCGTAACACTTTCCGGAGGAGTCAGGACAATAGGATGCGAATAACCGAGATACATCACCAGGGTTTTCCCTTTCATCTCTGCCCGATATCCGACACCTATTATTTCCAGCTCACGCTTAAACCCTTCGGTAACACCAACAACCATATTGTTTACCAACGCCCGGGTAAGACCATGAAGCGCACGATGTCGTTTCTGCTCGGACGGTCTGTGAACCAGTATTGTGTTATCTTCAACCACAGCCGTAATATCAGCAGGCATCTCTCGCGAGAGTTCACCCTTTGGTCCGGACACACTAATCGTACGACCCTTAATTTCCACTTTGGTTTTATCCGGAATCGGTATCGGCTTTTTACCTACACGTGACATCTATCCAGTCCTTTCGCTACCAGCAGCGCATGACGACTTCGCCGCCAATACCTTTTTTTGCCGCTTCAAAGTTAGTCATCACTCCACTTGAAGTGGAAAGAACTAAAATCCCGCGACTGTTAAACTGGGATTTACGAACCTCATCCGCATCAAAATATCGACGCAAACCCGGTTTTGAAATCCGCTGAATACCTTTTAGCACCGGGCGATCATCCTTTACATATCGCAAATAAATACGAAGGATACCCTGTTTATTATCAGGAAGTTCAACGACATCCTTAATAAACTTATGTTCCTGCAGGATACGTACAATCTCACGTTTGAGATTCGATGCTGGTACGTCCACAGCGTTTTTCTTTGCTTTTGATCCGTTCCGAATTCTTGTCAAAAGATCGGCAATCGGGTCTGTCATGCTCATGTACTTTGGCTCCCAATCATTCCAGATATGTTACCAGCTGGCTTTTGTTACACCGGGAAGGTCTCCCGCCAGCGCCATTTGTCTAAAACAGATACGACACAATCCAAACCGGCGCATATAGGCACGCGGTCGTCCACACCGGCGACAGCGATTATATGCCCGCACCTTGAATTTCGGTGGGCGCATCTGCTTAATTACAAGACACTTCTTTGCCATGCGACTCCTATTTCCGGAACGGCATCCCCATCAGTGTCAGTAACTGCCGAGCTTCATCATCAGTTTTGGCAGTTGTTGTAATGGAGATATTCATTCCGCGAACTTTATCAATCTTATCCAAATCAATCTCGGGAAATATCAATTGTTCTTTCAACCCGAGGTTATAGTTTCCCCGACCATCAAAGGCTTTGGGATTCACCCCACGAAAGTCACGAATACGCGGTATTGCGATATTCAGTAACCTATCGAGGAACTCCCACATACTGTCACGCCGAAGCGTTACGGAGCATCCGATAGCAACTCCCTGACGGAGTTTGAAATTCGAGATACTTTTCCGTGCACGGGTCACCTTTGGTTTCCGACCGGTAATTTTAGTCAAATCATCAACAGCCCCATCGAGTGCCTTGGTATTCTGTGTTGCTTCGCCAACACCGATATTGACCGTTACCTTGGTCACACGAGGAACTTCCATTGGTGACTTGTACTGGTTTTCCTTGATTAACTTAGGAACAACCTCTTTTTCGT
Source organism: Candidatus Zixiibacteriota bacterium (assembly GCA_024275255.1). GTDB lineage: Bacteria > Zixibacteria > MSB-5A5 > GN15 > FEB-12 > JAJRZL01. Next base: position 24,293 of record JAJRZL010000043.1, read on the forward strand.
ATATGTCTTTCAGCCTGGGCATAGTTAGTACTACCTCAAATCTCCTCGCCAGTACGACGACAGACGCGCACTCTTCTTTTCTTATCGCCCTCTGTAATTACTTTGGTTGAAATCTTTGTTGGTCCTGAAAGGGACGAGCTATACAGGGCAACATTGCTGATATGAATTGAACCTTCTAACGTGAGAATACCACCTTGCTGGTTTTTCTGCGTCGGTCGCTGGTGTTTTTTGTGCATATTAATACCTTCAACTACCACCCGATGCTTCTTTTCATCCACATGCAGCACTTTACCGGTCTTTCCTTTATATTGACCGGTCCGAACATACACCGTATCACCTTTCTTGATCCGCATAGTACCCCTTTACAGTACCTCCGGCGCAAGGGAGATAATCTTCATAAATTTCTTGTCTCGGAGTTCACGAGCAACCGGTCCAAAAATACGGGTGCCGCGAGGCTCCATTTGTTCATTAATAATAACCGCTGCATTATCAGCAAAACGAATGAGCGATCCATCTTTCCGATGCAGCGTAGACTTGGTTCTGACAACAACCGCCCGGCATACTTCGGATTTTTTCACAGTCCCACCCGGGATTGCTTCTTTAATTGTCACCACAACGATATCGCCTATTGATGCAGTCTTTTTGCGGCTGCCCAAAATCCGGAAACACATCGCTTTCTTTGCGCCCGAATTATCAGCAACATTCAATATGGTATATTCCTGAATCATCTATCCATCACCTTTGCAAACAAATCTCTACGCTGCCTTGTTGTTTCCGTTTACTTAGCTCGTTCCACTACTTCAACCAACCGCCACCGTTTTGTGGCTGAAAATGGTCGGCTTTCCATTACTCGTACGACATCACCTTCTCGTGCTTCATTCTTCTCGTCATGAGCATACAATTTCGCTGATGTCTTAAAGGTCTTCTGGTACACGGGGTGACGCATCGTACGGTCAACACGGACCACTACCGTTTTATCCATCTTTGCAGATACCACGGTTCCCATCCGTACCTTGCGATTACCTCTCTGTGTCGTTTCCGCCATCATTTATAATCCTGCTTTTCTCTTCATTACTTTTTCTTATCAGACTGCGGTAAAATACTCGTCGAGCTGTCTGCCAGCTTACGAATCCCTTTCGTATCTTCAGTCAGGATAGTATTAATCAAGGCGATTTCACGCCGACAGGTCCGTAACCGAAGGGGATTATCAAGCGACTTCAGCGATTTCCGCATCCGCAAATTAAACTGTTCATCCAGCAATTCGGAGCGTTTTTGTAAAAGCTCTTCCCGGGTCATTTCCCGCAATGATTGAACCTTCAACATCTTACACTCCCTCAGTATCAGCCAGAGTTACAAACTTCGTTTTCATCGGTAATTTGTTGGCAGCCAGACGGAGCGCTTCACGAGCCGCAGCATCGCTCACACCTTCTATCTCAAACAGAATCCGTCCCGGTTTCACAACTGCTACCCAATACTCCGGCGCGCCTTTTCCTTTTCCCATACGAGTTTCAGCCGGTTTCTTGGTAACCGGTTTATCAGGGAACACACGGATCCACACTTTACCACCACGCTTAATTGACCGTGTCATTGCAATACGAGCAGCTTCAATCTGACGATTGGTCAGCCAACAAGGCTCCAATGCTTTCAAGCCAAACTCGCCAAAACTGATAGCTGAGCCACCTTTGGCTTTACCCGTCATCCGACCGCGCATTTGTTTACGAAATTTTACTTTTTTCGGCATCAGCATGGCTTATTGCTCCGTTGTCCCGCCATTTTTGGCACCAGTTTCACTTTGCTTGTTATCTTTCTTTTCAGTCTTGGGAGCGGCATCTTTTTTCTCTGCCTTGGCAGCATTGCCGGCAGGAGCTTCAGGACGACGACCTTTCGGCTGCGGACCATCACCACCCGGTGCTACCGCTCTGCGGACACGACCGCGAGGGCGTTTCCGACGACCTTTATCACCTGAACGTGGTCGTTTCTGGCGAGCAGACGGTTTTGCCTGTTGCTGTTGCTGCTGCTCATCCCGTTCTTCACCACGCACATATTTACCGCGCTCGAGAATTTCTCCACGGCAAATCCAAACTTTTACCCCGATACACCCATACGTTGTATGCGCTGTTGAAGTCGCATAATCAATATCAGCTCGTAAAGTATGGAGAGGGACACGACCTTCATGATATTTTTCCGTACGGGCAATTTCATGACCGCCCAAACGACCGGCACACTGCACCTTAATACCTACCGCACCCATCTTCATTGTTGCTGCCAGTGCTTTTTTCATTGCCCGACGAAACGCGATACGTCCCTCCAACTGACGAGCAATAGAATCTGCCACCAATTGCGCATTCAATTCCGGCTTTCTCACTTCAACGATATTGAGCATGATGTCTTTTTTGGTAAGCAGTTGAAGCTCTTCGCGGAGCTTATCAACCTCAGCGCCTTTACGACCAATAACAATCCCCGGTCGTGACGTGTGAATATCCACCGAAACCTTTTTCGGATCGCGCGAGATATTGACCGCTGCTATACCGGCATTGTCCAAACGCCTGTTGATATAGCGTTTGATCATCATATCCTCAAATATCAGCTCGGAAAAATTACGATCCGCAGCGTACCATCGACTATTCCACGTTCGCGTGATACCAAGACGTAACCCGATAGGATTGGTTTTCTGTCCCAAGTTCTCTCCTTATATCCTTTGCTGAACTACTCTTACTTTTCGCCTGTCCGCCCCTTCGAAGAAGAACCAGCCTGTTTGGTGTCAACTTTTGTATTCACCTTGGTTTTGACTGCCGGGGCTTTCGCTCCGCCTGTTTTCTTCGAGGATGCCTTTTGGGCGGTACTTTTCTTTACTTTCTTCGTTTCTTTCGAAGCACTATCTTCAGCGTCTGATTTTTTCGCTTTTCTACTGCCATGCTTTGCTTTTTCCGAAATATCAATCTCCGCCGCAACCTTAACGGTCAGGTGGCAGTAGCGTTTCCGAATACGGAACACCCGACCCATCGACTGAAATTGAATCCGCTTTGCCGTAGGTACGGCATCCACCCTGATATCTTCTATTACCAGGTCTTCCGGTTGAAGGGTATCGGTACCTTCAATGGACAGTGCATTGGCAGCAGCCGATTTTAATGTTTTCGCAATATGGTGGGCGGCAATTTTGGGAGTAAAATTCAGCACACCAAGAGCTTTTTCCACCGGCATACCTTTTACCATATTTGCCACCAAACGCATTTTACGCGGCGGAATACTCACATACCGTAGTCTGGCGCTGGCTGTAACTAACATGATACTACCTTACCCTTTCAACGATGATGAACGTTCTGCCAGTTTACCACCATGCCCACGAAATGTACGGGTGGGAGCAAACTCACCCAGTTTATGACCGACCATATTTTCGGTGATATAAACCGGGATAAACTTATTGCCGTTATGAACCGCCAGTGTCAGCCCGACAAACTCAGGAGTAATGGTTGAACGTCGAGACCAAGTCTTGACAACACGCTTGTCACCGGTTTCAACCAACATCTCCACTTTCTTCATCAACTTTGCGTCAACAAACGGTCCTTTTTTAATGGAACGAGGCATCTATCTTACTCCATCATCACTATATTTTCGTTCTACGGTCTTGAATCAAATGTGCATTTGATTTCCGTTTCTTACGAGTCTTATACCCTTTTGTGGGCTTACCCCACGGGGTACAAGGGTGCCGTCCGCCGGAACTGCGTCCTTCACCACCACCCATTGGGTGATCAACCGGGTTCATAGCAACACCACGCACAGAAGGACGCCATCCACGCCACCGGGAAGCTCCCGCTTTACCCCAGATAACGTTTTTATGGTCAACATTCGAAACTTGCCCTAAAGTTCCGTAGCATTCGCCACGAACGATTCGCACTTCTCCCGAAGGCATTTTCAAAATAGCTTTATTTCCATCTTTTGCCACAAGCTGCACAAACGAACCTGCCGAACGGGCTAACTGTCCACCCTTGCCGGGACGCATCTCAATATTATGTGCAATGGTCCCCAACGGCATCTTCAGCAACGGCATAGCATTACCGACCCGAATTTCCACATCCTCACCGGCCATGACCATGTCATCAACCTTCAAATCAACCGGTGCAAGAATATATCGTTTTTCACCATCGACATAATGTAACAGGGCAATTCTGGCAGAGCGGTTCGGGTCATACTCAATCGATGCCACGCGGGCGGGGATATTACGCTTATCGCGTTTGAAATCTATCCTCCGATAGTGTCGTTTATGACCGCCACCCCGACACCAGGCAGTAACTCTGCCCTTGTTGTTCCGACCACCTGTTTTGCGAAGCGGCTCAAGCAGTGACTTCTCCGGAACGATTGAAGTAATCTCCTCAAAGGTCGGTACCGTCCGGAACCGCAACGATGGCGTTATGGGACGAAATTTTTTAACTGGCATATCTGGACACCACCTTCACCACTACAAATTCTCAAACATTCTTATGACTTCACCCTTCTTGAGACGAATAACCGCCTTTTTCCAGGTAGAGGTCTTACCTTCATTGCGCCCCATACGCCGAAGCTTACCGGGCATTATCATCGTTCGCACAGAATCAACCTTCACTCCGAAGGCTTGTTCTATAGCGAGCTTAATAGTATACTTATTCGCGCGCTTGTCAACCTCGAAAACGTATTCGTTGTTTATTTCCCGAAGTAATGTTGACCGCTCAGTATTTATATTCGCTTTAATAATCTGACGATAATCAACACTCATGCGAACACCTCCGAGACTTTTTCCAGCCCGGCTTTCGTAAAGACCAGGTAATCGGCATTCAAAATATCATATCCATTCGCCAAAGAAGCCCGACAATATTTTACTTTTGGGAGATTCCGGCATGAGTACATAAGCTTTTCGTTACGCTCTTCATCGAGCACAAGGCATTTTTTACCTTCCAAGTCAAGCTTTGCCAACAAATCCACAATAGCTTTGGTCTTGTACTCTTCCAGCTCGATCCGTTCCAGCACCTTGATACGCTCAGACTTCGCCTTGTCGGAAAAGACAGACTTCAACGCCAGTTTCTTCATCCGACGAGGCATTTTGGAGCCGTATAACCGTGGTTCCGGACCGAAAACGGTTCCGCCACCGGGCCACAGAGGAGACCGAATCGTACCGGCACGAGCACGTCCCGTACCTTTCTGACGCCACGGCTTCCGACCACCACCGCGGACCTCACGGCGAGTCTTGGTACAAGCGTTCCCCTGCCGTTGACGAGCGAGATAGTTAACGATATACTGATGAACTACCGCTTCATTCGGCTCAATATCAAATACCTCAGGCTTCAACTCTACCGAGCCGACTTCCTGACCATCTTGATTATATACCTTGACGTTCATTACTCAAAACTCACTTTTTACCGCGATTAGTAGTACGTACTTTCACCAACGAACCTTTGTTTCCCGGAACCGGTCCTTTAATCAGAAGAAGATTTTCCTCTTCAATAACTTTGACAATACGCAAATTAAGTGTCGTGACCTTTTCACGCCCCATACGACCAGCCATACGCAACCCCTTGAAAACACGAGAGGGATACGAAGACTGACCGATCGAACCGGGAGCACGCCAGCGATCGGATTGTCCATGCGTTTTATTGGCACCGCTGAAATGGTGCCGTTTCATACCACCGGCAAAACCAAGACCCCGGGAAGTTCCCGTAACATCAACACGCTGCCCCGGCTTGAACATAGAAACCGTCAGCATAGACCCGACTTCAATATCAGGGTCATCGTTACGAACTTCCTGCAGGTATTGTGTCGGCTCCACACCGGCCTTAGCAAAATGACCGGCTATCGGTTTATTGATACGGCTTTTACGAAGTTTCCCAAATCCGACCTGGAGCGCTTCATAGCCATCTTTTTCGATAGTCTTTTTTGCCACCACAGGACACGGACCGGCTTCTATCACAGTCACCGGTATCGCTTCACCCGACTCCTCGAAAATACGGGTCATGCCAATCTTTCTGCCAAGAATCTCTTTCATAACTACTTCATTCCTACTCAGGTCTTGATCTCAACATCAACACCAGCCGGCAGATCCAGCTTCATCAGCGCATCAACCGTCTGTGGGGTAGAATCAAAAATGTCAATCAAACGCTTGTGAACTCTCGTTTCAAACTGTTCACGCGATTTTTTATCAACATGCGGTGAACGCAGGACCGTATAGACTGTTCGCTTCGTTGGCAGCGGTACAGGTCCTACAATTCGGGCACCGGTCCGCAGAACAGTTTGTGCGATTTCCTTCGTTGACCGATCAAGAGCATAATGATCATATGCTTTCAACCGAATACGGATTTTCTGCATGTTCATAGCAGTCCTACTTCCTCACCTACTCTATAATTTCCGAGATGACACCAGCACCGACCGTACGACCGCCTTCACGAATTGCAAAACGCAACTCCTTCTCCATCGCGATCGGCGTGATCAACTCTACTTCCATACTTACATTATCACCGGGCATCACCATCTCA
>JAJRZL010000044.1 GCA_024275255.1 Candidatus Zixiibacteriota bacterium
CTACTATCTTGTTGAATAGGAGAGCGCTATGAATCATCATCATATAGAATGGGGTATGCCGGTTGTTATCTACCTGTATTTCGGGGGATTATCAGCCGGGACATTTGTCATTTCAGCTTTCCTGTCTTACTTACGTGATGTGCGTTTGAGTAAACTTGCTGCTGCCGGTGCCATCTTTTCGCCTATCCCGCTTTTTATCGGTCTGTTTATGTTACTGATAGATTTGGAAAGCCCGTTCCGATTCTGGCGACTGTTTGTAACAATTCAGTGGACATCGCCTATGTCTGTCGGGAGTTGGCTGCTCATGTTGTTTTCTCTTATCAGCACCCTGCACGCCATTGCCTGGTTGCCGAAAAAATACTCACGGATAACAATCGGGAAACTGACTATATCTCTTCCCAAGAACCGGGAACGGTTGCGGGGCATTCTTGGAGCGGTAGGGTTTCCGATCGGATTGGCGGTTGGTATTTATACCGGTGTTCTACTTGGGGCAGTACCGGCACGACCGTTTTGGAATACTCCTATGGTAGCCATGTTGTTTTTGACTTCGGCTCTTTCAACTGCAACGGCGGTGTTGCTGTTTGTCTCAACCTGGAATGCCAATAAACGTTCGAAAGATGCCTTTCATCGTGAGCGGAAAATCCTGTATTCGGCTGATGTGGTGCTGATATTTTTCGAGATTTTTCTCATTATTCCGTATATTATTCATAATTCGCTGTCAACAGCCAGTCAGGCGAAGTCGCTGAAACTGATTCTTGGTGGTGAATTTACCTCGTTATTCTGGTATGGTTTTATTCTTGTTGGTCTGGTTATTCCGCTTATACTGGAAACTTTTGACTTGATACCTGAAATTGCCCGGCGACAGAATGTGTTTCATGTGAAGTTCCTTGGATACTTGAGCGCTGTACTTGTGTTGGTTGGTGGATTTTTACTGCGGTATATTTTTGTTTATGCCGGTCAGGCAAGCGGATTTGGAGTGTAGCTGATGGATACGTCCGACCTGTTGCAAACATTGGAGTTCTTGATTCTCTTTTTCTCTGTCCCGGAGAAATCATTCTTCAAAGAAATCTATGCCGGTCGGACTCCCGTTGGCGAAGTGACGGAGGGCGAACCTTTTGAGGATTTTTATACAAATGCAAGTACTGCTGTAACTTTGCTATTTGTAAATTCCCCACAGGGGCGCCCTGTTTATCCCCTGGCAACGGAATTTATGGATGATAGCAAAGCAAAAGAGCAGTTTATTGATGAGCTGAGCTCACAGTACCAGAGTGCCGGGAAAGTTGTTGTTTCCCACCCCCCCGATCATATTATTGTATTGTTGGAATTTTTGTATTCGCTTTTACAGGAAGAAAAACTTCCTGATGTACAAAAGTTCTATGAGCAATTTATAGAAAACTGGACAAATCATTTTACAGCGGCTATTCTTAAGAGAAAGCCGCCAAAATGTATAAGTCAGGTGGCGAAACTGATTGACCGATTGGGTGAACAGATAAACGAAGTATGCGGATATGGATACTTACGACAAGAATAACATACAATTCCCTGTTAATACATCCCAGCTTTTGCAAATGATATCGGAATCCGTTCTTGATGGATTGATTGTTATTGATAACAACTATCGTATTGTGTATGCCAATACACGCTTTGCGGATATTTATAAAAAAAATCCGGAAGATTTCATCGGAAAAAGATGTACTGAAGTGGTCGGATTTGACCATTGTCAGCAAAGCTGCCCGCACCATGATGTCTTGAGCCGGGGGAAGGATTTTTCCGGTCACAACTTGTACTGCCAAAAAAACAAGGCGGGCCCCTATTGTATCAGCGCTTCACCGCTTATCGACCACAACGGTAGAGTCATTGGAGTTGTCGAGCTGTATCGGAATATGAAACAACTGGGTATGTATATCGGCTCTCTGGAGGAAACCAACGAAGCATTGGAGCTTGAGAAAACAAGGCTGCATAAAATCCTCGATGATATCGCAGATGGATACTACTGTGCCACTCCTGATGGTGTGATAACCAGTACCAACTCCAAGTTGCTGGGATTGTTGGGAAAAACAGCGCAGGAGGTTATCGGGTATCATTGTGCCGATGTTCTTTGTGGTTCCAGTTGCGAGCAGGATTGCCCCTTGCGCTGGGCGGTGGAGCATAAGCAAAATGTTATCAACTCCCACCAGCGGTTGCATGTGAATGGCGAGTGGGTTCCGTATGATAAATCAATCATTGTCGTTGAAAATAAAGAAGGCAAAGTTGAATCGGTTATCGGGGTTATTAACAAGGTAGCCGAGACTATGGCATTGCGGGAAAAAGCGGAACATGCCCAGGAGTATTTCGAGATTGTAACAAAAAATAAAGCAATGCGCGAAATGCTCGACCTGATTGAAGAAGCTGCTCCCACCGATGCTCCAGTCCTGATAACAGGGGAAACAGGCACCGGTAAGGAACTGGTCGCCCGGGCGATTCAGCGTCTCTCCCGAAGACAGAACAAACCGTTTGTCAAAATAAACTGTTCCGCCCTTACGGAATCGCTGTTGGAGTCAGAGCTATTTGGCCATGCCAAGGGAGCTTTTACCGGAGCATTGACCAATTATGCGGGTAAGTTCAAAAATGCCGATACCGGCACAATTCTGCTGGATGAAATTGAAGAGATGTCGCCGGCGCTTCAGGCAAAGCTGCTCCGGGTTATCGAGGAGCAGGAGTTCGAGCCGGTCGGCTCTAACCGATTGGAGCGGGTGGATGTGCGTATCATCGCTGCATCCAATGAAAATCTTTCATCGTTGATAGAAGCCGGACGGTTCCGCAAAGATTTATACTATCGGTTGAACGTGATTCGTATTGATGTACCGGCGTTGCGTGAGCGGAAAGAGGATATCCCGGCACTGATTGACCGACGGTTGGCGTACCTCCGGAAAAAATACAACAAGGATATTACCACAATTTCCACACGTGGTTTTGATGTGTTGCTTCGGTATGATTGGCCCGGTAATGTTCGACAGCTTTTTGCTGCTCTGGAATATGCTTTTTTACGGGCAAAAGGAACCAGAATCGAACGTGGTGATTTACCCTCTGAAATCTACACCCTTCCGGCCGGAAGTGTCAAAGATTCTGAGGACAGCCAGGAACGGGAACGGGCGGAAATAGAGCGTCTTATTAAATTATATCCCCGGAACCGCCGTCGGGTCGCTTTTGAACTGGGCATCAGCCGCACGACGCTCTGGCGTAAAATGCAGGACCTGGGAATTAAGCCATAATACTGTTTATTATAAACAGCAATATAAATCGGTTTTTGTATTAAAAGATATCTTCACCATCCCAAAGCGGTTCTTTCTTTGGAATTCGTACAACCAGATTGGCAGTAACTTTACACTGGCAGGCAAGCCGTGAGGTCTTAGCCAAACCGTCGGCTTCATCGAGCATGTCCCTTTCGTCCTCGGTTACTTTATTTAAGGTTTCAAAACCTTCTTCAATAATAACATGGCAGGTTGAACAGGCACAGTTGCCACCACAATTATGGTCAATTTGAATATTATTATCCAAAGCGGCATCAAGGATGGTGATACCTTCGGGTACATCTACTTCAATATCAGCAGGTAAGAACCTGATTTTTGGCATTGTTATTACTCGCTGCATAATTTTTCTTTTCTTATTTAATGTATGGGAAATTTCTCAGATTTGACAAACTATTTTTTGGATGTAATCTTTTCGCGTCGGGCTCGGTGAACCACGATATTATCATGTTCATTGCCATAGCGGATTGATTGAGCTATACCGATCAATTTAGCAGTTATCATCATGTACGCCCAGGGTGGAATAATGGTTCCACTACATCCCCGGACCAGCACTTTTTTATCGGTAAACCGAGCCCAGTCAAAACGGGAGATATTCTCAAGAAATCCCACCTGAGTAAACCGCTTTTCGGCCATGAAGGTTGACGGGTCAATAACTTCGTATGGCATAACAAGTTAGCAGGTGAACGAGGAGCCGCACCCGCAGGAACGTTGAGCATTGGGATTATGAAAACTGAATCCTCCGCCCATGAGACCATTATTGAAGTCAAGGGTTGTACCGCTTAAATACATAATAGACTGTAAATCAACCAGTACAGTTAAATCGTCAAATTGGAACTCACGGTCAAATTCATTTTTCTCCGAATCAAAAGCCATAGTGTAAGACATACCGGAACATCCCCCGGCAGCAACTCCGAGCCGCAGGTACAACGGTGTTTCTTTTTCTTCAGCCATGAGCCGCTTGATTTCGTTAACAGCGGCAATGGTGATATTAATTGTCTGTGTTTTCGTATGAGTAATATTCTCAGCCATTTTCGTTGCTCCTTCAAAATTGTACACATCTAATATTCATGACATAAGTAAGTACGAGTAGAAACTGGATTTTTATGGTAAATGTTCCAGGATTATTTATTTTAATCGGAAAATAAGTATAAACGTATATAATAGTATACGATAGGTTGGTCCCGATTTTTGTAGGATAAACGACAAGATGGCTACAGTTAGAAAATTTACGAAAAGTTCATTTTTTTATAGACTATTGCTCTCTTTTATCGTATAATAGGTCCAGAAAGGCAAGGAAGAGAGAAATATCTTTTATTGATATTGATAAAGATAGGATTGACACCATTTATTAGAGAAGGAAAGTAGTATGAGACTGTCAAGGAAATCTGATTATGCACTTCGGGCAGTGCGTCATCTTGCCAATTTACCGACAGGAAAGCTTGGCTCAATTAATTCAATCTCCGAGGCAGAATCGGTTCCCCGTGAATTCCTCGCAAAAATCCTGAAGGATCTGACCCGTGCCGGATTGCTGATGTCCTATCAGGGGGTACCAGGTGGGTATCGTTTGGCGCACCAGCCGAAAGATGTAACATTTCTTGATGTTATTGAAGCTATTGACGGACCCATCCACCTGAACTTGTGTACAGAGTCTGAAAACTGCTCCTGTGAAAAGTACAATACTTGTCAGATGCGTGATTTTTGGGTAAAACAGGAAGTTGCGTTCAAGCGGGCTTTGAAAGCACAGCATTTTGGTAAATACAGAACCAAGAAAGTAACCAAAATCAAGAAAAGAGGTCGTAAGTAACTCTTTGGAAAAATCGAAAGATTACTCCCAAATAATGTTTTGGGGCTTGGAGACAAGCCCCTTTTTTTATTATATTACCATTGGTTCGTGTTGCTGTTCTGGCGGTTGCTTATACCTGAAAAGCAGCAGACATAAACAGCACAATTGATGCGAACGGGAATTGTGAAGTGGTGATAAAACCTTTTATAAGGAAGCTCCGAGCTTGTTAAGGATGGCGTTATGAATTTTGATGATAAACAGTACAAGGTGAAAGTGGGGCTGGCGGAAATGCTCAAAGGTGGGGTCATCATGGATGTCACCAATGCGGAGCAGGCAAAAATAGCCGAGGATTCCGGAGCGGTGGCGGTGATGGCATTGGAGCGGGTCCCTTCCGATATTCGGGCGGAAGGTGGGGTGGCTCGGATGGCGGATCCTGATGTTATCGAAGCTATCAAGCGGGCAGTAACCATTCCGGTGATGGCAAAGTGCCGAATCGGACATTTTGCCGAAGCTCGTGTACTCGAATCTTTAGAGGTCGATTTTATTGATGAATCAGAAGTGCTCACTCCGGCTGATTACAAGCACCATGTCGATAAGTGGTCTTTCAAAGTGCCGTTTGTCTGTGGATGCCGGAACCTGGGAGAAGCCCTGCGCCGTATTTCCGAAGGGGCTGCGATGATTCGCACGAAGGGCGAAGCCGGAACGGGAGATGTCTCTCATGCGGTACGGCACTTGCGGGAAATAAACGCGGCTATGAAATCGCTGACTGTTTGTCCCTCTGATGAAATGTACACACTTGCAAAAGAATACCAGGTGCCGATTGAATTGATTCGCATGATTGCCAAGACCGGTAAATTGCCGGTACCGAACTTTGCTGCCGGTGGTATTGCTACCCCTGCTGATGCTGCCCTTTGTATGTTGTTGGGAGCAGAAGCGGTTTTTGTCGGTTCCGGGATTTTCAAGTCAGACAACCCTGCCAAACGAGCAAAAGCCATCGTAACGGCTACCACTCATTATCAGGATGCAGCAAAAGTTGCGGAGGTGTCACGTAGTTTGGGTGATGCCATGAAAGGTATCCAGGCTGATGATATTCCCGAAGAGGAACTATTACAGACAAGGTAGAAAAACTGATAAACAATAACAAAAAAGCAGGTAACGAAAAAACCTGCTTTTTTATTTGGAGATTATTCTTAATCAGATGATTTCGAATAAATAATAATTTATTGGTACCCGATAATTGCTTTTATTGCTAGTCCGATTAACAGGATTCCCCCAATAATACCAGCCATGCGGCTGTAACGTATTCCCAAAAACCGCCCAAAAATAAGCCCCAGCACAGTCATAGCAGCCGCAACAGCACCAATAATAAGGGTTGGATACAGAATGGATATACCCACCAGTGCCAGTGAAAACCCTGCTGCAAGCGCATCTACCGAAGTGGCTACCATCAGAACGATAAGGCTGGCTCCCCGGGTGGGATCGCCTTTCCATTTTCGTTCTTCGATATAAAATTGTTCCCAGATAAGCCGTACCCCAATAACAAAAAGCACCAATGCAGCCAGCCAGCGACCAAACGAGCCGACCCAGTCAGACAGGTAACCTCCTGCCAGCCAGCCAATTATCGGCATCCCGAACTGGGCAAACCCAAAATGCCAGCTTAAACGGAAAACAGTCCAGCGATCCAGCTTGCCAAGGGTGATTCCAACTGCAATAGCAACCCCGAAAGCATCAAACGCCAGGGCAAACGCCAAAGCAATAATACCTATAATATCAAAATGGCTAATGGCGTCGTATCCTTATAAGTCACAACAATATAACGTTTTCTCGGAAGGGGCTTTCAAAGAATGTCCCATCCATTATAATCACTCGCCGGGTAAGTATAGTGATTTTTTAAGACAGAAACAAACTACGTGAACCATTTTTTCATTTGCTGGTTTCAAAATAAAACTTTACATCTTTGTAATGTTTTTGTATAATGGGTAAGTTTACTGGATTTTGTTTTGATTGAGGAGAATTATTGTGAGAATATCCTCACTTGAAGAATACGGATTACGTTGTTTATTGGCACTGGCTCGTGAGGGTTGCGAGGGGCAGTTATCGATTACGGATATAGCAGAAATGGAAGGGTTATCTGTCCCTTATACCTCCAAACTGCTCTCTATTTTGCGTAAATCAGATTTGGTTTCAGCAGTGCGCGGGAGAAAAGGCGGATTTTGTATCAAACGCAAACCGGATGAAATTACATTACTGGAAGTAATTACTGCATTGGGAGGTCCCTTGATAAATCCTGATCACTGTTCCAAGTTTTCCGGTAAACTGGATACTTGTGTTCATGTTGACAGTTGTAGTGTGCATGGTGTGTTGGATACGTTGGCAGGGACAATAGAGCTTTTTCTCAGTAAGACAACATTACAGGATTTAATAGAGCAGGGTAATCGGCAAACCGGATTTACACCTGCCGATACTCTTTTGACAGGCGGGATACAGGATTCTACGAAGGAAATAAACACGTTAGATTATAAAGAACGTTTATAACAAAGGTTGCCACGTTATGGATAATAAAAAACCGGTATTTGAATTCAAAGACATACATGTTGAGGTAGAGGGCAAGGAAGTTGTCCGGGGAGTATCAATGAAAGTGTACCCCGGTGATGTCCATGCTATCATGGGACCGAATGGCTCCGGGAAATCGTCGCTTTCCAATGCCCTTATGGGGCATCCATTATATAAAATTACCAAAGGTGAAGCGTATATCGACGGCAAGAATCTGCTTGAGATGTCTGCTGACGAACGTTCCCGCGCCGGGTTGTTTCTTGCTTTCCAGTACCCACTGGCAATTCCGGGAGTGACCGTGGCAAATTTCATGCGGGCGGCGTTGCAGGCTCATCGCGGAAAAGATGCCGATATGTCTGATTTCCGGAAGCTGTTTTTAGCCGAGATGAAAGCCCTCTCGATTGATAAAACATTTGCTACCCGGTATCTCAATGACGGGTTCTCCGGTGGTGAGAAAAAGCGGGTAGAAATTCTTCAAATGATTATGCTGCAACCGAAAATGGCATTGCTTGATGAAACGGATTCCGGGCTGGATATTGACGCTCTCAAAACCGTGGCAGAAGGAATCAACCGCTACCATAACGATGAGAACGGTGTACTGTTGGTCACCCACTACCAGCGGTTGCTGAATTATATCAAACCGGATTATGTCCATGTCATGTTCAAGGGGCAGCTCGTGAAATCCGGTGGTCCCGAACTGGCACTGAAACTTGAGGAAAAAGGATACGACTGGATTGAACAGGAAGTGAACCAAGCGGCGGAGGTGTCGTAATGGCTGAATCACAGAGTAAGAATAACAGCCTCGCTGGGTTGAATGAAGATTATGCCTCCAAGTATGGTTTCCATGACCCGGTAGATTATTTTCATAAGGGAGTGAAAGGCATCAACCACGAAGTGGTGGAGATGATTTCCCGTATGAAAAAAGAGCCGGACTGGATGAAGGAAATCCGTCACGAAGCATTGGATATCTTTTTTTCCAAGCCGACTCCCGACTGGGGTAATACCAGGCTCCTTGGTGAAATTGATTATGACAACGTGTATTACTTCATGAAGCCTATTGAGGAACAGCAACACGATTGGGATGATGTTCCGGAGTATATCAAAAAGACCTTTGACCGCCTTGGTATTCCCGAAGCAGAGAAGAAATTTCTCGGTGGTGTTTCCGCCCAGTACGAATCGGAAGTTGTGTATCATTCCATGCGTGATGACTTGAAAAAGCAGGGAGTGATATTTCTCGATATGGACAGTGGGTTGCGTGAGCATCCCGATATTGTGAAAAAATATTTTGGTTCCGTTATCCCAGCTACCGACAACAAGTTTGCAGCATTGAACACCTCTGTCTGGTCGGGTGGCTCATTTATCTATGTTCCTCCAGGATTGGATGTGAAGATTCCTTTGCAGGCGTATTTCCGTATCAATGCCGAGAATATGGGACAGTTTGAACGAACGCTCATTATTGCCGATAAAGGTTCACGGGTGCATTATATCGAAGGGTGTACCGCACC
Source organism: Candidatus Zixiibacteriota bacterium (assembly GCA_024275255.1). Classification (GTDB taxonomy): domain Bacteria; phylum Zixibacteria; class MSB-5A5; order GN15; family FEB-12; genus JAJRZL01. The sequence continues at coordinate 9,132 of JAJRZL010000044.1, forward strand.
GATTTACTCTACCGATTCACTTCACTCGGCAGTTGTGGAACTGCTTGCCCTGGAAGATGCCTATATTCGGTACACCACTATTCAGAACTGGTCGCGCAACATCTACAATCTGGTAACCAAGCGCGCTTCGGCATATAAGAATGCAACGGTGGAATGGGTTGACGGCAATATCGGTTCGCGTTTGACCATGAAATATCCCTGTATTCAACTGCTTGGAGAGGGTGCTCGCGGTGAGGTGCTTTCAGTGGCGTTTGCCGGAATTGATCAGCATCAGGATGCCGGGGCGAAAATGATTCATGCTGCCCCGAATACTTCATCGCGGATAACATCGAAATCAATTTCCAAGGATAACGGGCGCGCATCATACCGCGGACTCATCAAAGTGCATAAACATGCAACGAATGTGAAAGTCTCGGTCGAATGCGATGCCTTGTTAATTGGCGAGGAAGCTCGTTCGGACACCTACCCGACGATGGAAGTGGATAATGACCAGGTCAGGGTGGAACATGAAGCGCGGGTCTCCAAGGTGGCGGAAGAACAGTTGTTCTATCTGACCAGTCGGGGGTTGACGGAAGATGATGCTCGTCTGTTGATAGTGAATGGCTTCATGGAGCCGTTTACCAAGGAGCTGCCAATGGAATATGCGGTAGAGCTCAACCGGTTGATCGAACTTGAAATGGAAGGGTCAATAGGATAGTATGGACAACAGTATGACAATAGATAAGAAGACAAACGGGTACACTATCCCCGAAGTACTGGCAGCCTTGGAGCGCGGTCCCCAGTGGCTTCGTGAACGGCGAAAAGTATCACGAGATGATTTCAACGCCAGTCCGCTTCCCCGACGAGGGTTAGCCTTGTGGCGATATACCGACCCGAAAAAGTTTTTAGTCTCCTACGACAAGCGAGTCGACACCTCGTTCCATGAAGATTATGATGAAGTGGTGCGAGTTGAACGTCAGCATGTTGATGATGGTCACCTTGCGGCGCTTGTTACCGACTATGGCGGTCGGGAGATAAAAACGTATGGCACTGAGTCACTGTCCAGTGAAGGAATTGTGATTGCACCGCTTTCCACCGTTGTTGATACACATCAGGAAATGGTGCAGCAACACTTATACAGCCTTGTCAACAGTGCGACGGGCAAGTTCGAAGCTATGAACGGCGCTCTCTGGAACGACGGGATATTTGTATATGTTCCTGATGGCAAGACTATTGCGAATCCAATCCATCTTCTGCGTGAAGCCGGTCTGGAACATTCGGTATATTATCCCCGTTTGCTGGTAGTTGTCGGGAAGAATGCGGAAGTGACCCTGGTTGATGAGTATGGCGGGGGAGCAAAGAGCACGGAAAACGGTACTTCATATATAAACGGTGCTGTTGAAATCATTGCTCATGAAGATAGCCGGGTGCGTTATGTTTCTTTACAGCGGCTGGCTGACGGTGCCAATATGTATTTGACCCATCGCGCCTCTATCAAGCAAAACGCTACCATGCTCACGGTTCCGCTTGTGTTTGGAGGGAATATCTCCAAGCAA
>JAJRZL010000045.1 GCA_024275255.1 Candidatus Zixiibacteriota bacterium
TTGTCCGCTTTTATTGTCGAACGGGCATTTGACGGTGTCACTACCGGCTCGATTCACGGCAAACTCGGAGTTCGGGCAGGCAATACCGGTTTCATTTCGTTTCAGGATGTTGAAGTTCCGGTGGAAAATCTTGTCTATAAGGAAGGACAGGGATTTAAGATTGCCATGTTCTGCCTGGACCAGGGACGCTATACCGTGGCTGCGGGTTCATGCGGGTTGATTCGTGCTTGCCGTGATGCCTGCGTGGAATATGCTCTTGAGCGAAAAACATTCGAGCATCCGATTGCCGACCATCAGTTAGTGAAACAAATGATAGCCAATATGGAAGCCGGCTATGAATATTCATCTTATCTTTGGATGAAAGCCGGCTGGCTGAAAAACCAGGGGAAACGCTCCACCAAGGCAACATCGCTGGCGAAATGGATAGCCTGCCGGGAAGCGGAGACCTCGGCAGCAAATGCGGTGCAGGTGTTTGGCGCGTATGGTTTTTCTGATGAATACCCGGTGGAACGATTCTATCGCAACGCCAAGGGAGCCTCAATTTACGAAGGTACTCGGTAAATTCATACCCTGATGCAAGCTGACTATGCTCTCGGATATCGTCACGACAAAGAATTGGAACAGGATTTGCCTGTTGTTGAGCAGTAAAGATAAACAAATGCCAGACAAGTTTTTTGTCTGGCATTTGTTATTGTAATGTTTATTTAAGCAGCAACATTCGTTTGGTTATGGTTTTTTCTTCAGTTTGCAGTCGGTAGAAATATACCCCACTGGCGACATCGGAAGCATCCCAGATTACTTCATTGAATCCCTCATCAACAACACCGTCAACCAGCACAGCTACTTCCTGACCCATGATATTATAAATCGCTAAGTGAACAGTTGTAGTCTTCGGCAGGTAATATGTTATCGTTGTAGCAGGGTTAAACGGGTTTGGATAGTTTTGATACACTTCCATTTCAGATGGCAGGGTTTCTTCGGGAATATCATTCAGTATAGAGGTAAAGATATCCAGCAGTTTCTTTTTTCCGGCACCAACATTAGAACAATCTACCAGGGCTTGATACATTTGCGATATAACGGAATGATCGAGCTGTTTCAGGGAAGGTGTGTTACGGTAGTTGTTGGTATTGATAACAACACTGTCACCTTTTGGAACAACCGGGATAAATGTTGTATTCCCCCAGTTCATGGCAACAAGGCAAATATCATCAGCATCGACAATACCATTTCCGTCAGCATCGGCAAAAGTCGCTCGTAACTGTTCCCAGCGATGCGCCGGTGTTGCATACCATTCAAGCCCACCTGATGAATCCCGTACCGGTCCGGTTTCTCCCCAGAAAATTCCCAGCGGGAGAATATCACGTTCATCGACAATACCATTGTTATCCGTCTCCCCCGGATACACGACCGGTCCGGTAAATACGGTAACAGTTTCCGCAGTTCCCAGGGGATATCCTGCCCTATCGAGTATTGCACTGTTTATTTGTACGGTGATGGTATCAAGCGGGACAAAATACGCACCTGATGGGGGGTACAGATAAATATCCCTTGAACCGGGCTCATAATTATAAAGAAGCTGCTGGCCTGCGGCACTGCTTACAACGATATTCCCTTCTATCGAAGACGGTTCAATCATTTCATTAAAAAACAACTGAATAGGATCCGACACCAGAAAATCACTGATATTCGGTGGCAGCTCTGCTCCAAGAAATTCCAACTGACGGTTGCGAATGATAACGGTAAAACTGTCGGACACGACATTGCGACCATCGGTGACAGAAATAACAATCACATCCATATTATCAACATCGCGGAAA
>JAJRZL010000046.1 GCA_024275255.1 Candidatus Zixiibacteriota bacterium
CCCCATGCTCATGTCCGCCTTGTCGTAACCCTCTAACAAATCAGGGGAAACGGTTACTTCACGCCTCCCGTTTCCCCTGACTCTATCGTTAACCTACGAGCCTCGGGAGGTTCGTGGTTTTAATCTGGCTCCCGCGGCTGGACTCGAACCAGCGGCCCGCTGATTAACAGTCAGCTGCTCTACCGACTGAGCTACGCGGGAGTACATAACTGCTGTCTCTTACTAACGTAAGCCCCCAAGTATGGCAATCTTTCTCATTTTTGTCAACTGCTTTTTGCTACCTCATCCCCCTTGAATTACCTCAAAAAATATTACCGAAAACCTGGAAAAAGAGTATGTCGGATGGTATTGCTTGCCTGATCCACTCCTTAAGCAGTATATTATCCCGCTATTATGATTTATTTTTGTACGGTTTACAACGTATAAAAGTAACACGGGTTTGTCTCTGGAAAAAGAAGGCTGTGAAAGTGACATGTTCTATCTTACATAATGTAGAAAATGTCACAAAAGGTTGGTGGTTATCGGTTTTTTAGCTCAAGATGTTGAGCAACTATTTATGTTACAAAAACTTGCACACATTCTGCCATTATTTCCGAGAGCAGTCTTCTTCTCTTGTTGCCTGTTTATCGTAGTAATTCCCGTGAAAGGAATAACCCAGGGAATATCCCCTGTTCCCAGTAAAAACCTGCGTCTCCACCCCAACGGTGCTGTTGGGAGAATGTCGTTACATACAAATTTGAGGTACTCCTCCGTTGCGGCGGAGCATCCCTTCCCGGCAAAAGATTTTCAGTCATTGTCGTTTGGCTTGAACTATGTACCGTTTGCTTTTATGACAGTACTACATGCAGTTCATTTTAGGCATCAGGACAGCCTCCAGTATCAATTACAATCGGGTCTTCGGTTCTATTTGAAAAATCCTCTCAAGGCTCAAAGTTATGCCAACCCGGATGGAGCTATCTGGGGACCGGTGATGACCTTTTCAGGCGGAATGAGATTTTATGGTGATGCTGACACGTACACTTCCTGGCTTGGTAATGTAAGCCTTTCGATACCGGTGTCGCACTCCCTGACACTTGAAACCGGGTACCGTTATTACGAGGATAGACAGTTATTTGATCTGGTGACGATGTACGGGCAAGTATCGATTTACACGAAACAGTATGTCCGGGATTCAACGTATGTGAACCCGGATGGTCCCATAGGCAATCTGACTGTTCGGTTACGTGGTGGAGGCTCTGAGTATGGTAGTATGGGGCAAATGGAATTCGTGTTCCCGTTGGAACCGACATTGACTCTGACTGCGATGTTTCGTTATGAGCGTACTGTTGCCCCGGTACGCAAGGCACTGTCAGCCGGGGTTGCGATATCCTATTATTCAAAGCGGTAATAAAGAGTCCGGGCATTATTCCCTTACTGAACTCAATACGGATAAAAGATAAAAAATAGAAGGGAAACGGCTCCCAGTACCCACATACCGGGATGTATCTCACGGACTCGCCCGCCGAATATTTTCATCAGGGGATAGGTAACAAACCCACCGGTTATCCCGATACCGAGGTTATATGTGAAACTCATCAGGATAATGACTACAAATGCCGGAATCGCTTCGGTCAGGTCGTCATAAGGTAAGCGGGTAATCGGTGAAAGCATCAGCAAACCAACAACAATCAATGCCGGACCATACGCACACGCGGGAACAGCGGTAAAAAACGGCGCAAAGAACAGAGCCAGTAAAAACAAAAATGCAGTTACCACCGAGGTAAATCCTGTTCTGCCGCCAGCCTCGATACCGGTTGCCGATTCAATGAATGTCCCGGTGGTTGTGGTTCCCAAAAGAGCCCCGACCACTGTACCGGTAGCGTCGCAGAGCATCGGTTTTTCAATCTCCGGGAGGTTTCCGTTTTCATCGAGAAAACCGGATTTATATGCCAGACCGAGCAGTGTCCCCGTGGTGTCCACGAAGTCCATTACCAATACGGTGAGAATGACCGAGAAAAATCCCCAATGCAATGCTCCCGGAATATCGAGTTGGAGAAAAATTGGGGCAAGTGATGGCGGCATGCTGACCCACTTTGAAGGGAGGTCGGCTTCTCCAAGTATAAAGGCGATAATGGAAACACTGACAATCCCGATTAGTAACGCTCCGGTAATACGACGTATCATCAGGAAACTGACCAGCAGAAAACAAACAATTGCCAGGATAATATGTATATCATGGAAATTGCCCACCCGAACGGGCGCGCCTTCTACTCCAAGCGCAACAATTCCTGTTTCGTGAAGTCCGATAAAAGTAAGAAATAATCCTATCCCGGCAGCAAAAGATATTTTCAGCGACATAGGTATTGCATTGGCAAGCCAGGAGCGAATTTTCAGAGCACTGATGAGAGTAAACAACACTCCCCCGATAAAAATTGCTCCCAGTGCCGCCTGCCAGGAGTAACCCAATACCTGAACAACCGTATATGCGACAAAAGCATTTTCTCCCATGTATGGTGCAATGGCAAACGGACGCCGGGCGAAAATACCCATTGCCAGTGTACCATAGAAGGCGGAGAGAATAGTCGCCACCATGGAAGCCCCAACCGGCATCCCGGCAGCTTCGAGAATCTTGGGATTAACAATAATAATATAAGCCATGGTGAGAAAGGTGGTCAACCCCGCCAGGGTCTCTTTGCGGAAATCTGTCTGAAGCTCCTGAAACTGAAAATATCGGCGTATAGCATCAACCATAGCCTACTCCCGCTCTTCATCAGATTGCTATAAATGTACAACACATCAATAATTCTGTCACTCGATTTATTTCCACCCGTTTTCACTATTGCTCCAACATGATTTTACCATTCACTTCGGGCAGGGATTGTTGACATTGTGGCAATCAAAGCATTATATATATCACCATGTCTGAAGAAAAACCCCACAAGGGACTTACATATGCAGATGCCGGGGTTGATATTGCCGCCGGTAATGCTGCCGTGGAGCGGATAAAGAAACTTGCAAAAGCAACATTCAATGCCAATGTGCTGACTGATATTGGTGCTTTTGGTGGTTTTTTCAAACCCGATTTATCCGGCTTACAAAAACCGGTGCTCATCTCCTCTGCCGATGGAGTCGGGACCAAGCTTAAACTTGCCTTTATGACCGGCAAACATGACACGGTTGGGGAAGATCTCGTCAATCATTGTGTAAACGACATCCTTGTCCATGGCGCCCGGGCGCTGTTTTTTCTCGATTATATAGCAACCGGTCACCTTGAACCGGAAGTTGTTGCCGAGGTGGTAGGCGGGCTGAGCCGGGGGTGCAAAAATAACGGGATGGCACTCCTTGGCGGTGAAACCGCAGAAATGCCGGATTTTTACAGCCCGGGTGAATACGACCTTGCCGGGTTCATTGTCGGATTAGTTGATGAAGACAAGATTATTAACGGTGCTGCTATCAAGGAAGGTCATATCTGTCTTGGTTTGTCATCCAGTGGATTGCACACCAATGGATATACCCTTGCAAGAAAAGTAGCATTTGAAATCGCCGGGCTGCAGCCCGATACCTATATTGATGAACTGGAAATGACCATAGGTGATGCCCTGTTAACGGTTCATCGCAGCTATGCAGAAGTTGTTCATCGTCTGCTTGAGAAATATCCCATTCATGGTATGGCGCATGTTACCGGTGGTGGTATTCCCGGTAACCTGAAGCGTATCCTTCCCGCCAACTGCGATGCCCATATCAATACGGGAAGCTGGTCTGTCCCTCCTGTTTTTACTTTCCTTCAACAACAAGGGAATATCGACACTACAGATATTTATTCTGCGTTCAATATGGGAATAGGTTTTATTCTTGTCGTCGATGCCGATACTGTTAACAGTATTACTCATGACCTGCAACAAATGGGGGAAGCTGTGTATCGGATCGGGACGATTGTACCGGGTTCGGGCAAGGTCATGTTACAGGGATAGGGTATCAACAAGGATTCCGAAGGAGGCTACCGGATGGGATGTTGAAGATGTTGTACCAACATCGTTGTTTTGTTGCTTTCTTCAAGATTTTTAGAAAATCCCATTGTTCTTATTACCCGAAAGCGGAATTGAAGAGTAACAATGTGGCTGGTAATATCTCAGTATTATATGATAAGCAAGTTGAAACATGAATTACTTGTATGATTAGGTCATGGTTCAACTCCGCACACCATGACAATGAATGATTATAGCCTTCACTATAAAGGAAATAAATGGTTAAATAAGTATTAAAACAATTTATATTGGGGCATATTAATTCATTTCTGTCGCCCTGAGCGGAGTCGAAAGGTGACTGTATGGCGAGTGAGCTACGTTGAATGATGACCAAAAGCGTGTTTATCTAATTTAAGAACATTTTGTCGAAATGAGAGTAGAAAGTTGCATGTAGTAAACATACTATAAAGGCAGGAACAATTCTTTATAGGGTTAGGAGATACAAATGTTAAAGCGGGTTATTCTTCTTATCTGCGACGGATTGGGTGACAGACCGGTTAAAGAGCTGGGAAGTCTCACTCCTCTTGAAGCAGCCAAGACACCAAACCTTGATAAGCTTGCCACCGAGTCGGAATGCGGGATGATGCATACGCTCGGGCGTGGTCGTACTCCCGGAAGTGATACGGCACACCTGACTATCTTTGGATACCCCATAGATACCTATTACTCCGGGCGGGGACCGATAGAAGTTGCCGGGTTAGGGTTGAAGCTGGAACATGGCGATGTCGCTTTGCGAGGGAACTTCGGGACTGTGGATGATAATCTCGTTATCAAAGACCGCCGTGCCGGAAGGATTCTTGTTGTGGAGCCATTGACCAAAGCGCTGGATGGCATGGAAATCGACGGGGTAACATTTATTGTCAAACCGGGTACTGCGCACCGGGCTGGAGTTATCATGCGTGGAAAAGGTTTGTCCGGCGCTATTATAGATGCCGACCCGCATGTTCCCGATGTTCCGGTACGAACAGTTACCCCCACGGATGACACCCCCGAAGCTAAACGAACAGCGGATATCCTGAACAAGTTCTTGCAAAAGGCTCACGAGATTCTCAAGGAACATGAATTCAATAAAGAACGTGAAAAAGAAGGAAAACTCCCGGCAAATTTCCTGCTTGTTCGCGGTGCCGGGCAGTACTCGGTGCTTCCCAGTTTCAAAGAAAAGTATGACCTTCATGCCTGCTGTATTGCCGGCGGAGGACTCTATAAAGGAATTGGTGCGTTTCTTGGAATGGATGTACTTTCGTGTCCGGGAGCGACC
>JAJRZL010000047.1 GCA_024275255.1 Candidatus Zixiibacteriota bacterium
TCGACGACCTCGTAACGCGGGGATTGTCAAAACGGGAAGCAACCGAGCTTCTGGAAAAAATCGAAAAAATAAAACACCTCTAACATATTTCATATGATTTATCCTGACGCATATTGACAGATTTTTCTAAACATGAGATACTCTGCCCGTTATTGATTTTACCTTAGCTCTTCGGCATACTTCGTATGATTTATCCTGACATATTTCATATGATTTATCCTGACGCATATTGACAGATTTTTCTAAACATGAGATACTCTGCCCGTTATTGACTCTACCTTAGCACCTCAGCATACTTCGTATGATTCATCCTGACATACCTCGTATGTTTTATCCTGACGCATATTGACAGATTTTTTATAAGCATGAGATACTCTGCCCGTTATTGACTCTACCTTAGCACCTCAGCATACTTCGTATGATTTTCTGACGCATATTGATGGATTTTTTTGGGACATCACACACTGACATATTCATAATTTCAACGTACAATGTATATTTTCCGGTAAAATAGTGTAGTTATTCCTAAAATAATTTTCTTCTCAATATCCCCCACATTACCCCACAGATTTCACTTTCACAGAACCTTTTGTCCGTTAAACATCATATTTACGGAAAATTTATAGAAACACTCCCACTTTGCCCCACTACTATCATGTTACCATTTCATCAATTCCGACACCCTGAAACAGAACATATTGCCATATCCCGTATATTTATCCTTTTTGATTGTCGTTGTGTATATTACCTTTTTCCAGAGGTGACAACACAAAAAGAGTTATGTAAACTATGCAACGAGTTAAAACAGCAGTGGTTGGGGTCGGTTCACTTGGTCGTCATCATTTGCGTTGGCTCCACGAGATACCGGAATCCGAGCTGGTCGGTTTTTACGATATAGATACCGAAAAACGGGAAAAATACCAGCATGTGTATCCAGATATCAAGTCCTTCTCATCGCTGGATGATGTTGCAGCGCATACGGAAGCAGTCTCTATCGCGGTTCCGACACAGGCACATTTTGAGGTAGCTTCGTTTTTTATCAAACGTGGAATCCATTGCCTGATTGAAAAACCCATAACCGCTACGCTTGAAGAAGCTCTCGCCTTGCAGGAGCTCATCGACACGACAGACAACCTGAAAGTTGCTGTGGGACATATTGAACGGTTCAATCCGGCAGTACTGGCAGTTTTGCAACATGAGATAAAACCGGCGTTTATTGAGGCGCATCGGCTATCGGCGTTTGATCCGCGCGGTACGGATGTGGCGGTTGTGCGTGACCTGATGATACACGATATCGACCTGGTGCTGACATTTATCCCCTCCGAAGTAGTAGATATCCAGGCATCATCGGTCGCGGTCGTTTCCGAACAGGCGGATATTGCCAATGCCCGGTTAACCTTTGCCAACGGTGCGGTTGCCAACTTGACTGCATCCCGGATTTCTCTTCACAAGATGCGCAAACTCAGAATATTTCAGCAATCCGGCTACTTTTCTCTCGATCTGGCAAAAAGACAAGCCGACTTGTATCGGCTGGTTTCAGGAAACGACAACAGTGATGGATTTCGAGTACCGATAGGAACCTCGGGAAAAGAGCTTCTGTACACAAAAACCGGCGATACCGGGAAAGATATGCTGGCAATGGAGTTGACCTCGTTCTTGCAGGCTATCATTCAGCAAAAACCGGTGGAAGTCCCTCTGAAGCAGGGAATCCGGGCGTTACAGGTCGCTCTCAAAGTTGAACAAGCCGGGCAGGAAGCATTGCAACGTATGCTCGGAGAAAACAGACAACCATAAACGGTATGGATATTTTTCTCTCTGCAGGTGACCCATCAGGAGACAACGCTGCCGCACGGCTGGTAGCATCGCTACAACAAGTATCACCGAATCTCACTCTCTATGGTTTAGGACAGGAAAAGCTCAAACAACTGGGACAGGAGCAATTTACCCCGGGAAGTCAACTGGCGGTGCTGGGGTTTTGGGAAGTGCTCAAACAGTACCGTTTTTTCCGCAAGTTGATGAAACGATGCGAGCAGGAAATAAAAAAACGCCGTCCCGATGTCGTGGTGCTGGTTGATTATCCCGGTTTTAACCTGCGGCTGGCAAAACGAATACGGAAAACAGGCATTCCCATTGTTTATTATATCTCACCGCAGGTGTGGGCATGGGGAAACAAACGGGTAGCGCAAATTCGGGAACTGGTGGACCTCATGCTTCTCATCCTTCCCTTTGAAAAGGAGTTCTTTCAGGATACCGGAATTAACACCTGTTTTGTCGGACATTACCTGCTTGAGGATATTCCGGCAAACTTTATCGCATCACCACCGCCCGGTAATGGTACAATAGCCCTGTTAGCCGGTTCCCGACCGCAGGAAGTGCAACGCATGCTCCCCTCTATGCTTCTTGCCGCCCGCCAATTCAACCGAACTTACGGAACCAAAGCGGTAATTGCCGGGGTGAGCGGTATTTTTGACTACGAGACATCACTCCGCCAGTTCAAATCCGACAATATCGAAATTGTGTATGATAACTCCCGCCAGTGTATTTACGAAAGCGATATTGTCCTGACCGCATCGGGCACCGCCACGTTGGAAACCGCCATTATCGGTCGTCCGATGGTTGTGGTATATCGTACCGGATGGCTCACCTACATGATAGCCCGTCAGCTAATCAACCTTGACAGCATTGCTCTTGTCAACCTGGTGCTAAACGATGAAGTGGTTCCGGAATTAATACAGCACGAAGCAATCCCGGAGCGGATGTTTTCCGAGCTGTCCCTTTTATGGGACAACGAAGAGTTATACCAACAGACCTGCACTCAGCTACACCGCATACCGGACTTACTGGGAGGGAAAGGTGCTTCGGAACGGGCGGCACAGTTAATCATGGAATATGCCGGGAGAACATAACGGTGCTGTTTCTGTATCGATTGCTCACACAACTGGTTTATATTCTTGTTCTTCCATTTGCCCAATGGAAAGCGGAACGAGGGTTTTTCCAGTGGCGCGACAGGCTGGGCTGGCATTCCTCGAGTACAAACTGTCACCTCTGGCTCCACGCTTCCTCGGTAGGGGAGGTAAAAGTTATCTCCTACCTGTTGCATTACTTACGCAGTAAACAACCTGACATAAAAGCTATGATTACTGTCATGACAACAACCGGATACCGGGCAGCAGGTAAGATAATTGGTGAACACGATATCCTCCACTACCTTCCGCTTGATTGCCTTCCCGCTGTCAGGAAAACCCTCGATGCAATACAACCCCAGTGCCTTGTCATTGCTGAAACGGAAATATGGCCCAATCTGGTTTGTGAAGCGTATAACCGTCAGATACCAATTGTTCAGGTAAACGGTCGGATGTCGGAACGGGCATTTCAAAAATACCGGTGGGTTCAGTCAGCCATGCAACAGTTACTCGCTAACTATGACAGGTTTTACTTCAAAACCGATGCTGATGCCAGACGTTATCAATTCTTTGGTGTCCCGGACAACAAGATACAAATTGTCGGTGATATGAAGTTTGATGCTCCGATGCTCCCCCACTCGGCAGGAAGAAAAGCCGAAATACGGTATCGTGCCGGGGTTGCTGATGAAGATTTCGTGATCGTTGCCGGCTCGACCCGTCCCGGTGAGGAAAAGCTGTTGCTGCAAACATACCAAGCCCTTACAGCTTCACAACAGGAACAGAGCATACGCCTGATAATCGCCCCGCGTCATATAGAACGAATTGATGAAATAACGCAGCTTTGCAATGATGCCAATCTTACGTATGCTATGTATGAGCAACCGGACAAAACAGCATCGATAATATTGGTTGACCGCATGGGGATATTAAACGATTTATACGGAGCGGCGGATATTGCTTTTGTAGGTGGAACATTGGTTGATATTGGCGGTCATAACATTCTTGAGCCGGTCTGGATGGGAACGCCGGTTCTTTTTGGACCATATACAAGTAATGTGAAAGAAGCAGCTCAATATATTATCGCACATAACTATGGCGCCCAGGTATCATCGGTTGAACAGCTTACGACAACAATCATTGCGTATCTTACAAAGTCTGTCATGTTTGCCGAACGTACCGAAAATGATATCCTGTCATCACCGACAGCAACCGCGGGTGATTATATACTAAGTAAGATTAGTCATGCTTGAATCACTCTGGAAAAAAATACTTCGACGCAAGCCGTTGTCACTGTGGAACCTTGCTGTCCCGTTTCTCTGGGTGATGTCGGTTATCTATCGTCTTTTGGCATGGTTCAACCGCAAATGGCATCGTGAGAAAATTCAATTACCGGTTCCGGTGATTTCGGTCGGTAATATTTCTGTCGGCGGAACGGGAAAAACCCCGGTCGTAGATTTTCTTGCCCGTTCCTTTATTGAAGAAGGATTTCGGGTAGGTATTGTATCATCGGGATGGGGACGACAATCCGAACAATCATTTATCGAGCCGGGTTATCGTGTACAAACGATGTCGCCCACGGTAACCGGTGATGAAGTGAAGTTTCTCGCCATGCAGCTTCCTGAAGCAATCTTTGCTGTAAGTACCTCAAAGACAACAGCAGCACAACAAGTAGTGAATACCGGCAAGGTTGATCTGATTATTGTAGATGACGGCTTTCAACATTACCCGCTGGCACGCAATATCGATATTGTCACGTATGATGCCGCTGTTCCCAAACGGCAGCTCAAGCTGTTCCCTCTCGGGGTTCTTCGTGAATCGACACAAGCACTCAAACGGGCTGATATTGTATTGATAACCCGCACGAACTTTTCAAAAGATATTACCCTTTTGCGAAAAAAGTTGAGCACACTCAACCCCCATGCCGACCAGTACCGAGCTCAGTTCATTATCAAGGAGTTGGTGGGCAAGCGGCAGCGGTTACCGGTGAAATACTTAAGCGATAAATCCGTACTCCTTTTTGCCGGGGTGGGCAATTTTTCACCCTTGCGTAAACAGGTTGATGCTCTTGCCGGAGATCTGAAATATGCACTGGAGTTGTCTGACCACCAGGAATATACCGAGGATGTCTTGCGGGAAATAAAAGACTTAGCCTCACAGAATGATGTTGATGTGATTATCACAACCGGGAAAGACTGGGTTAAAATACGGGACTTTGATTTTGGCTGTGAAATATATTATCTTGTCCAAACGGTTGATCTCGACCCGGGAGAAGAAAAGCTGGTTGCCCGCTTACAAAAAGCGCTGGCACTTGATAAACGGAACGCTTAATGGAACGACACTATGATTTTCTGGTAGTAGGAAGCGGCATTGCCGGTCTTTTTTATACCCTTGAGGTCGCTCGGTTCAACCCCAGGGCAAAAATAGCCATTGTCACGAAAAAAGGGGAAAAAGACAGCAGCACCAACCGTGCCCAGGGAGGTATAGCCGCCGTTCTGAGCAAAACCGACTCGTTTGAAAAACATATAAAAGATACCCTGGAAGTGGGATGCGGGTTGTGTCACCCCGATGTTGTCGAAACTATCGTCACCTCTGCCCCGGAAGTGATAAAAGAGTTGATGGATTATGGTGTCAGGTTTACCCGTTCCGGCGATGAATTCAGCCTGGGGCGGGAGGGTGGACATTCACAACCCCGGGTTGTCCATGCTGATGATTTAACCGGCAAAGAAATAGAACGGGCACTGCTCCATGCCTGCCGGGAGCAGTCGGACCGGATTCACATATTCCGTGACCATATTGCGTTTGATTTAATCATACGGGAGGCAGCCGGAAAACAGATATGCGGCGGGGTGTATGTTTTTTCCGAAGAAGAGCGTACGTTCGATTCTTTTTATTCACCGGTAACCATGCTGGCAACCGGGGGACTGGGGCAGGTCTATTTTCATACGAGCAACCCGAAAATTGCCACCGGGGATGGTGTCGCCATTGCGTACCGTGCAGGAGTATCAATTGCCAATCTCGAGTTTGTCCAGTTCCACCCGACCGTCCTCTACACTCCCGGTCGATGGCCCTTTCTTATCTCAGAAGCGGTTCGAGGTGAAGGCGGGGTGCTCCGCTCGGTGGATGGTCGTTTGATAATGGAACATGCCCACAAGATGAAAGACCTTGCTCCGCGTGATGTTGTCGCGCGGGTTATTGATAAAGAGTTAAAAGAGAGTGGTGAAGAATATGTCCTGCTCGATATCAGCCATCGTGATGCGGAGTTTATTAAACAGCGTTTCCCCAATATCTATCGTCAGTGTTTGCGGCGTGGTTTCGACATGACCAAGCGTCCCCTGCCTGTTGTACCGGCTGCACACTACGCTTGCGGGGGAGTGATGGCAAATGTTGACGGGGAAACCGAGCTGCCGGGATTGCTGGTTGCCGGTGAAGTGGGGATGACCGGAATGCACGGCGCTAACCGGCTGGCATCTAATTCATTGTTGGAAGCCGTTGTCATGGCAAAACGAGCCGCACTCAAGTCGGTCGATTACCCTGCACAAACAGATATTGCTCATACTATCCCATTGGGATATGCACCGGCATCATCTCTTCGGACACCAACGGGGAAAGTTCTCATTGCCCATGACCGGCGGAAACTGACACGAGTAATGTCGGACCTGGTTGGTATTGTCCGCAACATGGCATTGCTTCATCTTGCATTAGATGAAATTCAGCGTATTAAAAATGCTGTAGAGCAATATTACCTTGCCACTCCGGCAACCTACAAAGTTATCGAGCTGCGTAACCTTGCCACTGTGGCGGAACTGATTATTCAATCGGCACTTCTGCGTCCCGAATCACGCGGGTTGCATTACATGGAAGATTTCCCGGAAACGGATGACAAGTACAAAAAAGATACTATCATACCCGGTCTCAGGAATAAGGAACAGGTGTAACAATGCACCATGAAATGATACTTATAATTGATTTTGGTTCGCAGTACACACAGCTTATCGCCCGCAAAGTTCGTGAGGCTCATGTTTATTGTGAAATAGTACCCTGTACTGCTGATTTGTCTCAATTCCAGCAACAAAACATAAAAGGGTACATTCTCTCCGGTGGTCCGGCATCATTGAGCGAACCGGATTCCCCGCGAATTGACCCCTCATTTTTTGATACAAAACTCCCCATTCTCGGTATCTGTTACGGGATGCAACTGATAGCCGATCATTTTGGCGGTAAACTGGCAGCATCGAAAGACCGGGAATACGGGCGGGCACATCTGACAGTCGATAACCCTGACAACCTCTTTTCAGGTATTCCGTCAAAGTCTGTGGTCTGGATGTCTCATGGTGATTCCATTGTAGCTTTACCACCGGGTTTCAAAAAACTGGCATCGACCGACACTCTTCCCATGGCGGCAATCGGTGACCCGAAGCATCGGCTCTATGGTCTCCAGTTCCATCCGGAGGTCCATCATACTGCCGAAGGAAAGCGGATACTGGAGAATTTCCTTTTTGATATTTGCAATCTGAAAGGTGACTGGACAACCGAAGCATTTATCGAAACAGCCATAGAACAAATCCAACAACAAGTCGGCAACGGCAAAGTTGTGCTTGGGATATCCGGCGGAGTGGATTCGACGGTAACTGCGGTCCTGCTCTCCCGCGCTATCGGTGAGCGGTTGCATGCGGTTTTTGTTGATAACGGGCTTTTACGAAAGAATGAGTTTGTCGATGTTGCCGAGATGCTGCAATCGCTGAATATCAATCTTCATCCGGTTGATGCCTCCGAATTGTTCTTACAGAGATTGTCAGGAGTGGCGGACCCGGAAAAGAAACGAAAAATTATCGGCAATACTTTTATTGATGTATTCGAAGAAGAAGCAAATCGTATTGGCGGTATCGAGTTCCTTGCCCAGGGGACGCTCTACCCCGATGTTATAGAATCAGTATCGTTTAAGGGACCGTCAGCAACGATAAAATCGCATCACAATGTCGGCGGATTAAAAGAACGAATGAAACTGAAACTGGTGGAGCCGTTGCGGGAACTGTTCAAAGATGAAGTGCGGGAACTGGGACGGAAACTGGGGTTGTCCGAGCAGTTTGTCGGGCGTCACCCGTTCCCCGGACCGGGACTGGCGGTGCGTATCCTTGGTGAAATTACAAAAGAACGCTGCGACCTCCTTCGTGAGGTTGATGCCATCTTTATCGAGGAATTGCATCATAACAACATCTACAACGACATCTGGCAGGCATTTGCCGTGTTATTGCCGATAAAAGCAGTCGGTGTGATGGGAGATGAACGGACATACGAGCATGTTGTCGCTCTTCGGGCAGTGACTTCGGTTGACGGCATGACAGCCGACTGGGGACGGATTGATTACGACATTCTGGCGCACATCTCCAACCGGATTATTCGCAATGTGAAGGGTATCAACCGGGTTGTGTATGATATTTCCTCCAAACCCCCGGCAACGATTGAATGGTAATAGGGGTTACATACGGGACAAGACAGTCAGGCGGAGTTTTTTGAAGGAAGATAAATGAATGAGTACGTCATACTGAGCGGAGTCGAAGTATGACTTCCCGTGATGACAAGATAGTATAGTAACACAATAACCGTAAAATACACTGTCACAAAAAAAGTGAAACTAATTCGTATGGTATTTGTCCTTTCAGGAATCCTTGTTGGTGCTTTTGTTGCGTTTGGACTATATCTTTACCTTGCCCAGGACAAGATGGTCTTTTTCCCGGCGAAGGAACTGGTTGTCACACCCGATCAGGTAAACATTCCGTTTGAAGATGTCCGTATCAATGTCACCCCCGATGAACAGATTCACGGCTGGTATTTCCAGGCAGACCAAATGACGAATGGTTCACGAACCCCGACTGTGTTATTTTTTCATGGCAATGCCGGCAATATCTCCCACCGCATGGAAACTATTACATACCTGCGAAGCTTCGATGTCAATATCTTCATTTTTGATTATCGCGGGTATGGGCAATCAGACGGCTCACCCAATGAAGAACGAATTTATGCCGATGCCCAGGCAGCCTATGACTGGCTGAGAGAGCAAAAAGGGTGTCAGCCGGATGAAATCATATTATTCGGTCGTTCGCTCGGCGGTGTGGTGGCGGTTGACCTTGCCACCCGTATCCCGTGCCGGGGTCTGATTGTGGAAGCATCGTTTACCTCGGCTAAGGATATGGGAAAAAAGATGTTTCCGTTTTTTCCGGTATCGCTGCTGCTGAGATATAAGCTTGATTCCATACATAAAATAGCCGGTATCTCATGTCCGGTGCTGATTGCCCACTCACCGGAAGATGATATTGTGCCCTACAAGTTTGGCAGACAGTTGTTTGCCGCTGCCAGACCACCCAAAAAGTTCGTACAACTCACGGGATTGCACAACGAATTACAGCATTATAGCGACCAAACCTACCAACAGGCACTACAACAGATACTGAGCGGGGAAGCAAAAAACTGGTAGCGGGGTGATTATTTACCTGCCTGTTTATACCCAAATACATTGACAAAACAAGGTCAGAAGCCTATTATTGCTTGCTTGAAGGAAGTAATGGAAAAAAACGTGATAGCGACACTTGATAATAAACAACTGCTGGAATATACAAAACCGGTAAAAGATGATCTCGAGGAGTTTAACAAGAAACTTCACGATTACCTCCGGGGCGATTCGCCATTAATAACCTCAATAGCCCAGCATCTGCTTCGCAGTAAAGGAAAGCGTATCCGTCCGGCATTTTTGTTTCTTTCTTCACGTGCCGCCGATAATTTTACCAGGCATACGGTCGATGCCTCACTTGCCATCGAGCTGATTCATACAGCAACCCTGCTGCATGACGATGTTGTTGACGAGTCGGAAATGCGTCGGGGGCAGGAAACCGTAAATGCCCAATGGACCAACCTTATTTCGGTTTTGATGGGTGACTACCTGTTTGCAAAAGCGTTTCGTATCATGGTATCGACCGAGTCGGTGGACCTGATGAAAGTCATCTCCCATGCCACCGAGCGGGTATCAGTGGGAGAATTGCGGCAGATTGAAGAAACCGGTAATTACTCGCTATCTGAAGAAGAGTACCTTACGATTATCGCCGATAAAACCGCCTCGCTTTTTAATGTCGCCTGCGAAACCGGACCGATTCTCGGCGGGCGAGGTATACGGGAACGCCAGCGATTTGCACAATTTGGAGAACGTATCGGTATTGCGTTCCAGATTGTCGATGATTTACTTGATTTTATCGGTGATCCGGCAGTAACCGGCAAAGAACCCGGCAATGATATCCTCACCGGTAAAGTAACCCTGCCGCTGATTTATGCCCTGAAAAAAATAGGCAAAACCGCCCGCAAAGAAATAATCGCCACCCTGCGTAACAATGGCAACCGGGAGTCATTTGAAAAAATATATACGTTTGTCCAGGAAAACGGCGGGATTGAATACGCCTATAACCGGGCAAACAATCTCAGCCAACAGGGGCTGGATGCGGTTTC
Source organism: Candidatus Zixiibacteriota bacterium (assembly GCA_024275255.1). Lineage (GTDB taxonomy): Bacteria > Zixibacteria > MSB-5A5 > GN15 > FEB-12 > JAJRZL01. The sequence goes on from JAJRZL010000047.1 coordinate 10,395, forward strand.
CTCGATTAAAGATTCCAAATATTTCCAGTGTTTGTCCAATATGGTCGAGTTTACCCTCGCCCGGGCATCGTAAGCGATTTTCACTGGGCTATCATGTATCTATTGTATATCTTTCAACTTAGAACAAATTAACACCGAAGGCGTATAACTGGCATAATGTTTGGTTGGAAAAATATCTCCATTGAACTGCTCACCGGGCATCCCCTGCTGACAGCAGCAGCATTCATGGTGCTGGTTGCCACGGCGGTGTTCCTGTATAGAAAAACCAACCCTCCCCTGCCGCTTTACATCCGCAGCATTCTCTGGGGACTGCGTGTCCTTGCGTTGATAGCCCTGTTTCTTGCACTGTTCCAACCTGTTATCCGATATACCCGCCAGTTTGAACGGCTGCGCCGGGTAAGCCTGTTGCTTGATGAATCGCTCAGTATGAATAAAATAGAAGCCGGACAATCTCGCCAAAAACGTCTCGATTCACTGCTGGCATCACCACTGATAAAACAACTGGAACAACAAACCGAGCTGACAAAATATTATTTCGGTAAAAATATCAGTACGAACAATTCCGAAGTTGATAAAACTGCTACCGCTATTGGGAATATCATAAGTGAACTGGATAAGATGAAAACCGGCAATCCCGATGATTACTGGCTGTTGTTTACCGATGGCAATTCCAATTTTGGTCAAGCCCCCGTAGAACGAGCAAAGAATATCACCACTCCGATTATTGCCGTTGACCTTTCTTCGGGAGCCGGAAATTTTGATATCCGGGTAGTTGGTGTCGTATCAAATCCCGTCGTGTTTTCCGGTCGTCCAACTGAAATCAAGGCAAAACTCAACTGGCAGGATGCCAAAGGAAAAGATGTGGTTGTCGAACTGCGCGAAGGCAGCAAGGTGCTCAACAAAAAACACCTGTCGATAGACCAGGAGGACGGGACCGGGGAAGTTGTCCTGAAATATGTTCCCGATAAGCCGGGACAAAAACTATTGCAGGTTCATATCCCTCCGCTTACCGGTGAAGAGTCAACGGGGAATAACGAACAATCATTTTCTGTAAAAGTGCTCAAAAGCCGGTTACTGGTTCTTATCGCAGCGGAACATCCTGATTATGAAGTAGGCTTTTTGAAACGATATTTTGACCAGTCCGACAGGTATGACGTAAAACTAATAGCAACCGGTTCCAAAGCCGGGAACCTGTCCGGTCGGCTCCCGACCAAACAAACGGAAATGAACCGATATGACTTGATAATCCTCTACGATCCTGACCCGGCAAAACTGGAAGGGCGCAAAGATATTCTCAAATCGTACTTGCAGGACAAAGGCGGGGCGCTCTGGGTACTGATGGGCAAACAGTTTGCCCTGCGGGGACCGCAACAATGGTTTGACGATTTACTTCCCTTCTCGCAGTCAAAACGTCAACCGATACGGTATCTTGATTATCATGGCGAACCGGAAGAGACCCAACTGTTTCATCCTGCGGTACGTCTGGCGGACAATCTCTCATCCATCCGGGAAACATGGGCGGAGCTGCCGCCATTTCAATCACTTGTCTCCTGTGATGTTATCCATCCCGAAGGGGTAGTGCTGGTGACAGCTTCTGTCCGTACTGCCAACGAACCGCCCCCCGTATTGGGGTATCGTCGGATAGGACCGGGCAAGGTGCTGGCACAGGCAGGGCTGCCATTCTGGACCTGGGGATTCATTACCCTGGGGTTAGGGGAAGACAACAGTGTGTATAACCGGTTTATTGATGGTGTCGCCAGTTGGCTGACCGTTACCGATGACCTGGAACCAACCCGTATTATTCCCGCCAAGCGTGTTTTCACCCGGGGTGAACCGATAACATTCGACGGATATGCGTATGACCCGGGGTTCCGACCGATTCCGGGGGTTCATGGCACGGTCACGCTCCAGGGAGACAACCAAAGGGAACCGCTTGAAAAGGACTTGATGAGTATTACCGAGGGAGAATACCGGGTCCGGTTCGATAATCTTGCCCCGGGGACATACCGTTATAACGCACGGTTTGAAAAAGACGGAAGGATACTGAAAGAGAATTCCGGTAAAATAAAAGTGGAAACATTCTCACTGGAAGAGTTTGACCAAAGCGGTAAGCCGGCACAGTTGCTGGCGCTGGCGAAAGTATCCGGGGGGAAGTATTTCACCTACCGGGATTTTAATACTATACAAAAATTCCTCGATACCTCCCCGATAATAGAGCAGAAAAAATATGAGTTTACTTTTTGGAATAAACTCTGGTTATTACTGGTAATTGTAGGGTCGCTTGCTGTTGAATGGCTGATTCGAAAACTCAACCAGTTAATCTAATGGTTTGGTTATTTTCTTGTATGAATCAATGACCGACTTGAGGTCAATATGTTCTGCAAGTTCTATCTTTTCATCGCTGAGTTTTTCCACCAGGTCACTGATTCGGTTGGCACAGGAAAGCACCTGCTCAACAAATTTCCGATGTTCTTCTGTCAGTTCTCCAGCTTCTTCGAGAAGAAACTCTGAATAGCCGACAACTCCCGAGAGAAGGTTGTTCAGTTCATGGTTCATGGTCAGGCAATGACCGATATATGGTTTTAAGGCTTGAAATATTTGTATGTCATCATGTAGATTATCTGTCGATATTTCGCCCGTCTTTTCTTTAACTGACTGCTTCATACAATAGTGCTCCAGAATCCGTTGTTGTATCCTCTGCTATCCCATTATCTTTTATATCGACTTTTTGGGGAATCTCTCCACACTTGGAATGTACGTAGGATTTCTTCACAGCTAAGCCGGTCTACCTGTATTATTTATATTTCGAAGTAACATATTAAAGGGGCTGAATATACATAAGGGAGGATGGGTGGCTTGTTATCTGAGCATGATGCCCTGTAGTAAAATAAAACCACAAACGAGCTTGACAAACGGTCAGCAACAGTGTTTTATGGAACTCATTGACCGCGGGGTGGAGCAGTCTGGTAGCTCGTCGGGCTCATAACCCGAAGGTCGGAGGTTCAAATCCTCCCCCCGCCACCAAATATGAATCCCTGGAGTTCAACGACTTCGGGGGTTTTGTTTTTGGAAATAAACCCTTCAAACAAACAACAATGACAGGAACAGTAAACGCACCTGAAAGGTGCGCTACTTAGTTACAAAAAAGTTTATTTCAAAAATCATATCATAATGAAATGGTAGCCCCCTCTTTTGCATTTTTTCTTATATTTGTAGCATGAGTGAGAGAAAAGGTTTTTCGCCGGAGATATTACAGGAATGTACCTGCTGTCCACGACATTGCCGGGTAAACCGCTACACCACAAAAGCCGGGTATTGCAAAAGTGGGGCCGGGTTGTCAATCGGTTCTGTCTGTGCGCATCGGGGAGAAGAGCCGGTTATCTCCGGGACTCATGGAGTATGTAACATATTTTTTACCCGCTGTAATATGCAGTGTATCTATTGTCAGAATTATGATATCAGCCGTACCGATGCCCCTATTCATGAAGTGGAAATGTCGCTCGAGGAACTGGTGGAGCAGGTGGAACATCATCTCCAGTCCGGTTGCAAATCGGTCGGTTTCGTTTCTCCGTCACATTATATCCCGCAGATGTTCCAGATTATTGACCGCCTGAAATCACGGGGATATAACCCGGTATTCATTTACAACTCCAATGGGTATGACACGATGGATGCCATTAAGGCTATGAAGGGGGTAATAGATGTGTACCTGCCGGATTTCAAATATACCGATGAGCAATTAGCCCGACAGGTATCCCATGCTCCTCATTACCCTGAAATTGCCGTTGCTGCTATCGGTGAGATGTTTCGTCAAAAAGGGGCTGATATCACGCTTGACGAGGAAGGGCTGATAACCAGCGGGCTTATTATTCGTCATCTGGTACTACCGGGCTATATTGAAAACAGTAAAGGAGTATTGCGGCATATTTCGGAACATTTCTCTCCCGACTGTTATCTCTCGCTTATGTCACAGTATTACCCCACTCCCCATGTGGCAACTCATCGACACTTACACAGAAGACTGCAACCGGATGAGTACGATGAAGTATTGGATGAACTGGACCGGCTCGGTTTTCACCGGGGGTGGATACAGCAGTTGGAAAGCGCGGAACATTACCAGCCGCATTTTTTCAACAAAAAACACCCGTTCGAAGGGTAAAAAAAATCGGAACAAATTGTTACTTTTGACCTGTTTTTATTGTTTAATAAAGAAAACAATAACCAAAGGATAGACACATGGATAAAAATATTTCAAAAACACTCCGTCAGCTTGAATACGGTATCTATATCGTCACGATGGGGACCGGACCCGATGGTAATGCTTTTACTGCCAGTTGGGTAACCCAGGTCAGCTCGGAGCCGCCGATGGTAGCGCTTGCGGTACATAATAAACATCAATCAATGCCCAAGTTGAAAGAATATGGTGCCTTTGTTGTTAATATACTCGAGGAAGGTCAGGAAGCGGTGGCAAAAACATATTACGGACCCGCCGAATCCGGTTATCAGAAATTGCAAACGACTTCCATAACCAACGCCCCGGAAACCAAAACCGCTGTCCTGAGCGGCGCCAATGGATTTCTCGATTGCCGTATCGTAAACACGATTCCTGTCGGTAATCATACTCTTTTTATCGGAGAAGTCGTTGCTGCCGAACCGGGGAAAGCAAAGAAAATTCTCAGCAAAGCCAACAGCAACCTGACCTACACCGGTTAGTAATAAACGGACACCATACCCTATGCTTATCAACCTGATAAGTGCTCTCTGGATTACATGTGCTGCCTGTAGTGAAACGGTGGTTATTGACTCGGTGGCATACCCGGTTCCCGAACAATGGTGCGGGAAAATGATAGACTCCACGCAGATTGCCGACAAAACCAAGCTGGTGCGTCTGCCGGAACAATACTGTTATCAAGACTGGGGGATTTACCTTGAGCGAAACACCCGCGATGCCCTCGTGGCAATGGCTGAAACAGCAGCAAAGGATTCTATCCAGATTATAGTTTACTCCGGGTACCGTTCACGGGAATACCAGGAGCATCTGATAAAAAAACGACTTGATACCGGAAAAGATATCACCAACATCCTGCTTATGGTTGCTCCCCCCGGCTATTCGGAACATGAAACCGGACGAGCTGTTGATCTGGTACATACCGGGACTCAATTTGCCGAATCGCCTATCTATCTCTGGTTGAAGAAACATGCGGCTGCATGGGGATTCGTGGAAACCTACCCGAATGATTCGACCAATACTATTTACTGGGAACCCTGGCACTGGTACTACCGGGGCAAACCTGATAAGTAAATTTGTTTATTCCATTTTGACAGTTATCGTATCGAGCAGTTCCCAGCCGTTCCGAACAGGGATTACAGCGGTGAAATAAATATCATCAACAGCTTGTTGTTGAAATGATGTTTCAATCAGCTTGTTTTGGGCATCTATCTGAAATGTTTCCGCGAATGCAAACTGGTTTTCCTGCTTGTCCGATGTCAGAAAGCGCATAAAGAAGCAATCATGGGTAATGTCAACCTGTTCGATGTTATCATAATTGGAAACACGAATCAAACTGAAGTCCTCATACGATTCATACTCGGTGTCGTACATGGGCAAATCGAAACGAGTTTCCTGCAAGTCACCGAGAGAAGAGCGAATCGGTTCCACCACCAGCACACGGTACAAAACATCGGTAACCCGCGACCAGTCATCATACCCGACCAATGACTCATCCAGAATACGGGCACTTTTCATCGTGGGAACAAGCGAATTGAGCGACTGCAGGAAACTGCGAAGTAATTCGTTCACTGTTGTCTGCCATACCATAGTGATACGCTATTCTTTAATCGACAACTGAATGTGACGTTTTTTAAGCTGCTGGATAAACGGTGCCGGACTGACCGCTATTTCCTGTGGTTTACAACCTCGAACGGTAATCTGACCATTAGCAGCCATAAGCGCAACGATAGCCGCCGGAAATGCCGTCATCCGCATCATGGATGTTAACCCGGTATTGATATCCTGGCGATCGATAATTTCATACACCATTGTCTTCAACGCACCATCTTTTTCACCATCGAATATAATTCGTACCAGTGTCATATCCGGTTCGTTAAAACTGAGATTCCGCTCGAGTACAGCTTTGAATACGGCTCTCGGTTCTACCTGTGTCCCGTTTATATCAACCGGTTTGCGCGATGCCAGCCCGATTTCCAGCATGGGGCGAAAGACGGCACAATGACCGGGATAGCGAATTGTCTTGTAATCAAGAAAATCGACTTTGCCTTCATAGGTATCCGGCAGGGTGGAGGTTCCTCCTGAGGTATAAAACGCTTCGAACTTTCCGAGACCGTCAAACTCCAGAAGCTCCACGGCAGTCATCGGGTTGACTGTTTTCTTGCGTCCACCTTCCAATATCAGGCATGGCTCCCAGTATTCGTTGATAAGCCCTTCCGCAGAAAACAACATTTGATAATTAAGTGGTGGACGGGGAGATTGAGGCAACCCGCCGACCCGAATTTTCACTGTTTCGACATTATCAAATTTGCTTATTCCGTCTGCCACCAGTACCGATACCATCCCCGGCGCCAGACCGCAATCGGGGACAACAAGGACATCCGCTTTTTGGGCTTCCTCATCCATTTCCAACTGGGTCCGTACAACATCGTTGTTACCTCCAAGATCAACAAGGTGGCAATGAGCCTGGATTGCTGCCCGGGTCAAGCCGGGGTTGAAGGCATAGGTCACACACGACAAAGCGGCATCGTAGTCGTTCAATACAGCGGCAACAGCATCAACATCGCCGGCATCGAGTTTCCCGGAGACGGCTTTTTCGTTTCCATAAGTCCGACTTACTTCTGCGGCAAGTTCGGCATTGATATCAAACACCCCGATGGTTTCGACCGTATCAACCTGGGCGAAATCATACACTGCGGCTCTTCCCATAAGCCCGGCGCCAATAACAGCTATTTTCATATAGAATCCTCATCAGTTGTAGTTTGGCGCACAATATACACTACTTTTGCCCGCGGGCAAGTTTCAACCATGATTTGCATATCACAATATAATGTTTTTGAGTTTTGATTCATCCGCAAAAGGACTTGACTTGTTTAACCTGTGTTAGCGACCTTATGGTTATGGAGCCGACATTGCACTATTCAATACGCGATATTCTCATTGCCCCGGGAAGAGCGCTTTCCGCCAAGCGGATTTTTGTCATGTCTGTTTTTCTCTGTGCTACTCTTCTTGTCTATGATGTATTCACCTATGCTTCTCTTGCTATCGGATGGGTATCGCTGTCATTATACTGGTCTGTTTATGGACTGCTCCCGTTATTCTGGTTTCATACAAGCAGTATTACCGCGATGCTCTTCTATTGGTTCGGGGTGGCTGTCGCAATACTGGTTTTGATGACCGGTTTTTTTGCCGTGGCAGCGATAGAAATCGAGCAAATTCGCGGAAATCGCTTTTTCTCCGCTTTTGATGCTCTCAAGTTCGGTTTTCGACGGTTTTCCCAGTTGTTTGTCTCCGAAATATCCGTTTTGGCATTTATCGGTATAATCGTAGTGCTGATTATGCTATTAGGGTTACTCGTACGGATACCGATTATCGGTGAATGGGTGTTTGTGCTGACTTTTGTTCTGCCGGGGTTTATTGTCGCCATGTTCACGGTTTTTATTGTTTTCGTGCTTGTTATTTCTGTAATACTTTTGCCTGCTGTTGCCGCTGCGGAGCGTAATGGCGA
>JAJRZL010000048.1 GCA_024275255.1 Candidatus Zixiibacteriota bacterium
AAGCGCAAACTCAGGATACACAAAGCCTACCTTGTCTCATGTGTCAACAGCCGGGTTTCTGATATCTCCTCGGCAGCGGAAATAATTCGTGGGAAACAAGTTGCCGAGGGGGTCGAGTTCTATATTGCCCCGGCATCAAATGAAGTACAGAAAATTAGCGAAGAAAAAGGAGACTGGCAAACATTGCTCGATTCCGGAGCTATCGCCCTTCCCGCCGGATGTGGACCATGTATCGGACTGGGGAAAGGATTGCTGAAAGACAACGAAGTCGGTATCTCGGCTACGAATCGTAATTTCAAAGGAAGAATGGGTTCACGCAGTGCCCAGGCATACCTTGCCTCCCCGGCAGTGGTGGCGGCATCAGCAGTGGCGGGGTACATCACCGGACCGGATGACCTGGAAAGTGTGGATGTGTCCGGAACAATCAAGGTCAACCCGGTTTCCGCAGTTAGTGACGAGATTGCTGTTACTATTATACCGGGATTTCCTGAAACAATAACCGGTGATATTATCTTTTGTCATCAGGACAATCTCAATACCGATGGCATCTATCCCGGTAAGTACACCTATATTGACGATTTCACCCCTCAGCAACAAGCCGAAGTGGTCATGGAGAATTACGACAAAGAATTTGGTGCAGTGGTAAAAGAAGGCGACATTCTGGTTGGCGGGTTCAATTTTGGTACGGGCTCATCACGCGAACAGGCAGCCACGGCGCTAAAATACCGGGGTGTCCGCATGGTTATCGCCGGTTCCTTTTCGCAAACATATAAACGCAATGCTATCAACAACGGGTTTCTTGTTATCGAAGCTCCCGAACTGGTTAGCGATTTGAAAACTAAATTCGGGACTGACAAACTAACCGTTGCCACCGGAATACAGGTGACAGTTGACTTTACCAAAGCTGTCATTACCGTTGATGATAAAGCGTATAAAATCGCCCCGGTCGGTGTTGCCGCCCAGGAGCTGGTAGTAAGTAACGGACTGGAAAACTGGGTGAAAGAAAAACTGGGATAAAATAATCCAAGTAACAATGTTTTAAGAAGAGAGAAAGAAACAACATATATACCGTGAGATGAACACAATGGAAAAGACTATTTCTCAACAAATTGCTGAGTTTGCAGTAAAACTCAAATATGAAGACCTGCCCGAAAATGTCGTACATGAAGTAAAGCGCTACCTGTATGACTCGGTCGGTTGCGCCTACGGCGGCTATCACACCAAAGATGTCAATATCCTTCGTGACATTTATAAAAACATAGCGGGAACGCCCGAAGCCACCCTGATTGGGTTTGGTGACAAGCTCCCGGCAGTCAATGCTACGCTGGTTAACTCTCTTATGATTCGCGCCCTTGATTTCAATGATATTTACTGGAAAGAAGACCCGTCGCATCCCTCGGACATTATCCCGGCAGCATTGGCAGTGGGTGAGCTGGTTAATGCCTCCATGAAAGAAGTAATCGTTGCGATTGTTCTGGCATACGAATTTGAGCAGCGACTCTGTGAATTTGCCGTGCCCGGTGTCCGTGAACGTAAATGGCATCATGCCACCCTCACCCAGTTTGTCTCACCGATTGTAGCCGGTAAACTGCTTGGACTGACGACCGAGCAGATGGTCAATGCTATCGGGATAAACGGCTCGCATAACCACACTATCGGCTGTCCAACTGCCGGAGCATTGACAATGATGAAAAACACGGTTGACCCGATGGCGGTGCAAACGGGAGTGTTTGCCGCTTTGATGGCACAAAAAGGATATACCGGGACAACAGCCGTATTCGAAGGCAAGGAAGGATTCATGGATGTGTTCGGTCCCGACTGGGACGTGCAAAAGCTGGTCGGTAATCTTGGGGAGAAATTCAAAATACTCGAATGCAGTATGAAAGCCTTCCCCACCGAAGCGCTCACTCATACCCACCTGTCGGCTACTCTTAAAGTGGTGACGGAAAACAATATCAGCTATGACCAAATCGAATCGGTAACGATTACCACTATCGCCCGTGCCTGTGATATCTTGTTCGACCCGCACAAGTATCGCCCGGAGTCACGTGAAACAGCCGACCACTCCCTGCCCTATTGTGTGGCTGCTGCTCTGGTGGACCATAAGGTGACCACACAGTCGTTCTCGGAAGAAAAGCTCAAAGACGAACGTATCTGGCAGGTGATTGACAAGATTAAAGGGGAAGCCTCGGAAGAATTTGAGAAGATGTTTCCAGCTAAGCAACCCTCGAAAGTGGTGGTGAAAACAATCGACGGCAAGGAATACAGCGAGTATCTTGAATATCCGAAAGGAGACCCGCGCGAACCGATGACTATGGAAGATTTGACCGCCAAATTCAACGGACTTGCTGCCGGTTTACTGGATGAACAGAGACAGGAGGAAGTCAAAGAGACAATTTTCAATTGTGAAACGATGTCCTGCAAAGACTTTATGGGGAAGTTAGTGGTGTAAGATAAATTATTGACGGTACCGGTGGACAAGAAAGGGAAATATCGAAGACAAAAAAGGATAAGCTATGAAAAAGTTTTATTTCATTGTGGCAATAGGGGGAATGATTGCCATGTTGTTACTTTGGAGCGCCTGCGAGGATAATCCAACCGATTCGAAAAAAGTCATAACTCGTGAGGAAAGCATTCCCGGCAATGCTGTCAAGGTGACTCCAGGCAGTGATATTTTTCCTCCGGTTCTCCATGATACCCTGCATTGGTCAACGCCAGCGCCCATGGCTGGACCCATCAACACTGCCGGCGCGGAAGACTCCCCGTTTATTACTCCCGATGGGCAGCGTTTCTTCTTCTTTTTCACTCCCGATCTCTCTGTCTTACCTCAACAGCAATTAACCGACAATGTAACAGGGATTTGGTGGTGCCAGTGGAAAGATAGTAGCTGGTCGGAGCCCACGAGAATATATTTGAACAATGATGTCGCTCTTGATGGTTCGCCTTTCGTTATGGGGGACACCCTTTGGTTTGGTTCGATTCGCCAGGGCAATTACGGTGAGGTTGATATTTATCGGGCTACCTATTCAGGAAGTCGATGGATAAACTGGACCAATTTAGGACAACAGGTGAATGAGGTGTACAATGTCGGAGAGTTCCATATCAACGGAACGAACATGTACTATGACCATGATGATACCGTCAATAACGATACTATTAAAAATATCTGGGTGTTGCACCATGGGGGAAATGACTGGGAATCTCCCGAGAAACTCTCCGGCATCAATAGCACATCAAACGAAGCACAGCCGTTTCTTACTCAGGATGGCAATGAATTATGGTTTACCGGACCAAGCCGCTCAGGCTACCCGGGACCGGCAATATACCGGTCAATAAAAATCGGTACCGCCTGGAGTACACCTGAAGAGATACTCTCGAATTTTGCCGGTGAACCTTCGTTGGATGCCAACGGGAACATATACTTTGTACACCATTTTTACACTGCTGAGATGAAACCGAT
>JAJRZL010000049.1 GCA_024275255.1 Candidatus Zixiibacteriota bacterium
CTGATAAACGCCGGATTTTGGGGTACTCAAGATTCCGGCGGCTTAAATAGGTTTTCAAGGTAACCTTTCCGCCGGTGATGAGATTTTGTTCAAGGTTGATATAGGAATTGAAATCAAGCGAGGTGTTTTTGGTCAGGGTTTTTATATCGGTTCCGGGAAGAAAGCTGTAATCTTCTCTCAAATCATACGCCGGAACAGACCCCCGCAGAGAAATATCAGGAAGATAAAACTTCACTTTCTTGGCGTAATAGGTTCGTTCCGCAACCTCAAGGTCACCCTTGATGATTTCACTCTGGCGAGACCTGTTGACTGCAATATCTATTGCTTCATCGAAACTCAGTTCCCGGGCTGACAATACCGATGCCCCAAACAACAGACACACGAAAAAAGAGAAAATACCTAACTTGCTATGATATCTCACATTATCCATACCGTACCCTCAGTGCATACCTTAGAACAGTTTTCCAGCACTTTATTCATAACGAAGTGACTCAATTACATCCAGCCGGGCAGCTTTGTTTGCCGGATACATACCAAAAATAACCCCAACCGCCGTTGAAACCCCCACTGACAGAATAATAGAATACGGTGCGACAATGGTGGGCCAGTCTGCATAGTACGCAATAATACGAGCAATGGCGATACCAATTAAAATCCCGACAGCACAACCCACTAAACAGATTACCACCGCTTCGATTAAAAACTGCCGGAGTATATCATACCGAGTTGCCCCGACAGCTCGTCGTACTCCGATTTCACGAGTCCGTTCCAGCACTGTCGCCAACATGATATTCATGATACCAATACCACCGACCAACAATGAAATTCCCGCGATAGCACCCATTACGATATTAAATATCCGCTGTGTTTTTTCAGTTTGCCGCAACAATGATTCGGGGACAACAATATCGTAATCATCAACCCCAAAATGCCTGCGCTGCAAAATACGGTCTATCAACTTGCTGGTTGTTTCAACATATTTTAACTCCTTTACCGTTACCGTTAACTGGTCGATTTCAGGGGTATTATATTTCTGTGTATTGCCCTCATCGGAACTGGACATCCACCAGGGACCTGACTTTGCCAAGGTAATAGGTACTCGGTTATATTTTTTGACTGCCGTATTGAAAGGGATATAGACATCTTCATTGAAGTTTTTTATTTCATACCCTTCTATCTTTCCCCTGCTGATATACTTGTCCGCCATCACCCCTACCACGGTGAAATTCAAGTCCCCGATTCGAACTTCTTTCCCTATCGCATCTTCAAAAGCAAACAACGACCGCTTCGTCTTTGCCCCAAGAACACAAACCTGAGAGAAATCGGCATTATCGCTCTCCGTGATAAAGCGTCCCTGTTCTACTTCCACCGAAGAAGAGTAAACAAATTCCGGGACTGTCGAAACCACCCGAACAGCCGCTTCATGCGAACCGTAGTAAATCGTTTGAAACGGTTCGAATCGCTGGGGAACAACATTTACAATCAGGTTATCGAATTGGGCAATGTTCTTTCCGTCGTCAAGCGAAAGACCGGGGGAGCGTGCCAGCCCCTGGTCGCTGCTTAACCCCTCATCGGGGACTTTGGCGTTGATGATGATATTATTAATACCAAGGATTTCTATTTGTTTGAGTGCTTCCTGCTTGGCTCCCTCACCTATCGAAAGCATAGCAATAACCGCCGCCACTCCAAAGATAACCCCAAGCATTGTCAAAAACGTTCGCATCTTGTGGGCGGCAAGAGAATCAAATGATATGGTAAAAAGACGCTCTAATTGCATACTGTCATACTACCTGTATATTACCTGCCGCGTTTCCGTCCCATTCGCTGTGGTTTTTCTGACGGTGGACGGCGCCCCTTATTGAGTTCCGGTTCGGTCGCTTTTTCTCCGGGTAATCCCTGCTTTTTCAGGGTGGGATCAACCAAGCAAATTTCTTCTCCACCCGATAACCCCTCTAAAATTTCAATATACATATCGTTGCGACGCCCAACTTTCACTTCCCGCTCTTTATGATTTTTCAAATATACAACAGTGCGACCTTTTTTCTCGAAGACAGCTTCAATCGGAACTGATATGACATTATCTGCACGACTGATAATGATCCGACAAGATGCCGACATCCCCGGTTTGAGCCGTTCGTCATGTTTATTGATACTCACTTCAACATCAAAGACATTAATTTTAGAACCGGGATCTTTTCGTCGTGCCAGCGTGCTTTTCTTGGTTACTCTCCCGGGAAAATGTATACCGGGATACGCATCGAGAACAACATCAACCTCCTGCCCGGTATCAACCTTGTTGGCATCGACCTCAGACACGGTTGTTTTAACCATCATTTCACCAAGATCAGGCAGGTTTATCAAGCCCTGTCCGGGCCAGGGAGAATCGCCCTCCTGCACTTTCTCCATCCGTCCCCCTTTCCAGATATCCATATAGACCACCAACCCCGGTATTGGAGCCTTGATTGTCATTTGCGCCAGTTCTTTCCGGGCAAGGTTCACTTTATCCTGTGCCCTAGCAACTTCTACCTTGGCTTTTTCCACATCAGCCGTCAACTGGTCAAGTTTCGCCTTGAAATTCAATTCTGCCAGCTCAAGCTCCATTTTGGCTTCTTCTGCTATGCGGGGGGCTTCATGCTTTTTCTCATCATAATTACGCCGGGCTTTTTCCAAATCAAGTTTGAGCTGTTTTTCCTGAATGGTATATTCCTGCCTGGCACGCTCCAGCGCTGCCTGCTTGATTTTCAGATTGGATTCATTTTCAGCCAGGTCAGCCGACTGCTTACTGGCATCAAACCGGATAACAACATCACCTTCATTTACCATGGTCCCTTCCGGCGCCAGCCACGTGATTTGCAACCCACGTATCCTCGGTGCCGATAATGTCACCGCTCGTTTGGCATCAACTTGTCCGCTTTCATTCAATGCGATAACAAACTCACCGGAACGGACATGGGTGGTAGGTATTGTATATGTTTTCGTAAAAAGAGCGTTTACTACAAGGTATCCCCCCAGTACAAGGGCGAAAATACCTGCGATATAAATATATTTTTTCATTGCCTTCACCTTGTGAGAAAACCGAAAAGAATACTCGGTATGTAATTAGATTGTTCCACCACTTTCCATTCATGAACATACGTTATTATACTGTTGTTTTTTTCAAAAGTTGTCACCGTATGTCATATTTTCCAACGCCGGTGTGTCCACATCCATTGGTCAGGGTATCTCCTGATGCCTTCCTCGTAAAACTTTGCAATTAATGTAGTAACACGAACAATTTCTTCCTCTTTGTCAGTATCCTGATGCGCATAAATCGGCTCCTTCGACATAATCACATGCCGGTCATATCGTTCGCGGCGCATTAATACCGGAAGAATCGGCGCCCCGCTTTTAATGGCAATTGCTGCCGGTCCTTTGGCAAACGCTGCTTTCCGATTAAAAAACGGCAGTGCCAGCCCGGAAACATTGTGCTGATCGGCAACAAAAGCGATAAAATGATTTTCCCGCAGAGCGTGCAAAACCTCGCGGACCCCGGTTGATGCCGGGATGATACGTGCCCCGGTGGAACTGCGCAGTTTTGATACCATGCGATGAATCAATGGGTTATGCTGCACACCAACCAGAAAATCTATCGGATACCCTGCTGCGGCGAACCACGAACAAAGATACTCCCAGTTCCCAAAATGTGCCGACAACACAAGAGCTCCGCGACCATTATCATACGCCTGTCGGGCATATTCGGATATCTTGTCGGGGATAATAATGCGAAGTAAATCTTCATTGGTTACTTTTCCCAGACGCGACAGCTCAATAAACGTCCGCCCCAGGTTTCTGAACACTTCCCGGACAATGCTCTTCATTTCAGACGGGGAGACACTATCCCCCATCGCCTGCACCAGATTGTCATACGCTACCTTACGTCTTGATGATAACAGGGAGTACATAAGTGAACCAAGCACGGCACCAAAGCTGTCAGCTAATGGAGGAGACAATGCTCGTGCCACCTTGGTTCCAGTCAGGGCAAAGGCATATTCAATATAATCTTTCAACCGCGCCATGGTTCGTCATCGTCTATCTGCTCGGGATTATCCGGATCGCCATAATCGAAGTCGGTTGACTGATATTGTTCTTCTTCTTCCCATTTCTTGTAATATGAACGACGTTTTTTGTATTTCAATACAGCCCCGATAACAACAATGATAGCAAGAGCCATCCACAAATACATAGTATCCGCCCACAAGGTTACGATATTATATTGTTTACTAAGAAATTGCTCAAACTCCTGCTGAAACTCCTTGTAATTCGAACCGGTAGAGTTTTCCAGCGCTTTATCTATGGAGTGACCGGCAGCAATTTCATCCAGAAAGGTATTAACCGATTTGATTCCATATTCATCATAGAAATATTTTACCGCCAGATATGATTCAGCGTATGCCACTTCAGCTTTGGATTTATCAAATCGGTTCACGTTTTCAATATCACGCAGAGTCACGGTCCCGCCAAAGACCGCCGCTTTATTCATTTTCAAATTATCAAACCAGTTCCACTCAGTCGAAACCAACATCGCCAGCCCTTCATCAAACCACCGCGGCGGACGGTAAAAGCCGGTCCGCTCTGCCAATACAAGGTGTGAATACTCATGAGCGAGCAGTTCTGACAACGACTTGCCAAGGTTGAACTTGTCCGGAGATTTTATGGCAATCAACTGACGTGGCGGATATGCAGCCCCAGCCCCCCAATCGGGGAACTTTCCGCGAATCAGTGTTCGGAAATAATCGAGATTATCAACGATATACACCTTCGCTTTATAGTCCAGGGTGTCACGAATCATGTTTTTAAGTGTCAGCCGGGTCATTGCCAGTATGGAATCAGCCAGAGGAGCATAAGCCGGGTTACTGAAATAATAGATGAAATGTTCCCGCTCAATCGGTTGGGGTGTCTCTTGCTTCCCCGTAGCACAAAAGAGACTCGGGAACAGGAACAAAACCGTTATGGCAGTTGTTATCCATTGCATTGAATAATGATACACAGAAACAACGAAAGCAGCAAGTTGTACGAGGGATTATTTCTGCCATGTTATGTCGGTTTAGTTGACAGGCGCCATTGTTTATGGTATCCTTGTGCAATTGATTATTAACCGGAGGAGATATGGACATTTTTGAATTTGCCATGAAAATGGAAACCGATGGGCGTAATTACTACCTTGAACATGCCGAGAAGACAGAGATTCCACAGTTAAAAAAAATCTTTTTGGAAATGGCTGATGATGAACTGAAACATTACGAGATATTCAAAGCGCTTCGGGACGGTACTTCGGCTGAATACGACGATGCCAAACAAACAACTATCCTGTCATCGGCAAAAAATGTGTTTGAAACTCTGAAAAGTGAAGGTGAACATTTTTCTTTTGATGCCGGGGTTGAGAAAATCTGGGAACAAGCTCGCGATGTCGAAAAAAAGGCGGAAACGTTTTACCGCGAAAAAGCCAACGAAGTGACTGATGAAAAGCAGAAGCATATCCTCAACCGCATTGCCGACGAAGAACACCGCCACTGGGTAGTGCTTGACCATGTTATTAAGTTCCTTCAGCAGCCCAAACATGTTCTCGAAAATGCTGAGTGGAATAACCTGGAAGATTATTAATACGTACGTAAATAAGTTTTGTTTCACGAGCCGGTATATCATGTAAGATATATCGGCTTGTTTTTTTAAGTTCCATTATCAGTGAAACAAACCGTGAACCGAACAACCTGTGCCCGGACCATGACGAGATAACAACTGCTCAGCCGGTTTTACTTTCTATTATCGAATGTACCATCTTTTCTATTTCCGGCTTGCTATATGTTATGTGTCTCAACAACTGTCTGGCATTATCTGACAAACGGTTGAACCCCCATTGCAAACGAGCCAACGTTTCCCGTGTTCCTTCTCGTTGAAAATATGCCGGCAGGTTGACTTCGAAAAACGACAAGCTGTCAGCATCTTTCAACACAGACAACTCATTATCACCCGGTACCCCAAACTCATGATTGGCGATAAGAAAATAAATCCGACTACGCACATCACCCGGTAGCGGGTAGCTCCGCAGAAACATATCGGCTACATCTGCGCTCCGTCGGGCATGAGCCTGCTTGAAGGCATCATACGAATCGAAATCAGCCCGACGGATCCGCTTGTATTCATCTGCCCGTTCGATATCATGGCAGAGTGCGGCAACCTGCAGGGCGAAGTCGGCATCGGGTTGCAATCGTTTCACCCATGCCAATACATTCAACGCGTGTGCCCTGTCCTCCGGTACCGGGGAACGGGCAAGAATCGGCAGCAGGTCATGTTTAATCTGTGGTATCAATTTGATAGACATGTTTCAATGAATATAGTCGTCGTAATGCACCAAAGTTTGTAACTACCAATAATACCAGCAAGGTCAACAGCAACTCATTACAAAGCGCTCCGAGAAAGATAATAAAAAGTCGCACATCTCTCCCCAACCGTAAAGAAGGCGTATGCGTATCGTACTGCCGTAATAATTCGTCGTGTATCGTAGCGGTGTAGCTGTTCATAAATGTGCCGGTCAGAGTGGCAAAACCAATAATCCAGATAAAAACATTTTGATATGTTTGCCAGAGAGAAATTGTTATTCCCATAATGATAAACCCGTCAGCATACCGGTCAAGAATCAGGTCCAACCACTCCCCAAAAGTGCTGAATTTCAGTTTCAAACGGGCAATCTCACCATCACACCCATCGAGCACCGAAGAAAGCTGCGCCATTATCCCTGCAAGCAAAACCTGGATATATCCCCCCAAAGCAAAAAGAAACGCCGAGCAGATAGCCAGTCCAAAGCTCACCAGGGTAATTGTGTTGGGGGAAATATTATACTTTGCCAGACGCGCTGATATCCAAGTCGATAAACGTCGGTTTATAGTCCTGGAAATAGGTCCGTCAGTAGGTTTGAATAGCTGCCGTATAAGGATATGCTGTGCTTTTTGCAAAGCTTCCCTATTATCGACATCGACCCAAAAATGCCCAGTAACATCAAGCGCATGAAGCTTTCCCTCAGAGGCAAGAATACGATTACCAGCCGCGAGGCTGTACTCACCACGAGCCGTACTTTTACGTAATGCCTGAAATATTACCGGCCTACAGAGAAAGACTCCGGTATCAATGGCATTGTATTGTGTCAATGATTTCCCGATATTGGAAATTGTTTCTCCATGAGTAAAAACACGGGTGACATCATCGAGGGCAAAATAATCGGCTTTCAGGTTCCGATCGACACACAAAATACAATGGTCATCTTCGACCCCATGTCGGATAAGCCTTTTCAGCATAGTCTCATCAAAAATATGATCTGACATCAACAGCAGAAATCTGTCTTTCACATGACCCTCAGCCTGCAAAACAGAAACACCATTACCAAGCTCCCATCGGGGGTTGTGAATATATTCTATCCGGACATCATACTTCGTACCATCACCTATCGCAGAAATAATCTTTTCCGCCTGATACCCTACAACAATTTTGAAATGACGAATACCGGCATTTTTCCCTGTAAGAATAATCCGCTCAAGAAGCTTTAATCCAAAAATAGGGGTAAGCGGTTTTGGAGAATACACTTCACGCAATCGACTCCCCTGTCCGGCAGCAATGATAACAGCTTCCATTATTCATCACCTCCATCTACCAATATCAGGGATTCAACTATTCCGTGTATTTGTATGTTGATAACAAAACGAAGTTTTCTCAATTCAACGGGATAGTTGAATCAAAAAAACAGTGGTTATAATACAGTCTAAACAGGAAGTTACAAACCAACCTGCTTATTGTCAAGAGCTTACCGCTATCATAGTAATTGATAAGCCAGCCACAGCAGTTTTTTTTACAAAGAATCAGAGGGGTAGTGATTTTCTCATGGAATAACTACTTAATTATTCCCGCAATTGCCCGATAATAAAAAAAGAGTGTTTAGAAATGAAACTGCTCGATAATAGAACAGGAAAAAAGCTGGCTTATAAAGCCACCTAATAACATAACCTTTAGAGCAAGTGAGAAAAGTATGGACCTGTCACCGAATGATATCCGCAATTATGAGTTCAACAACCAGATGCGCGGGTACGACAAGGACGAAGTAAACAGCTTTCTGGAACAGGTTGCGACCGCCCTAGAAAATCTCAAGCAGGAAAATTTGAAACTGTCGATGGAAGCAGAGTCGCTGAAAACCCAGCTTACCGGACTCCGTCAATTTGAAGATACGATTAAAAATGCCGCTATCGACGCCCGACGCAATGCAGATATCACTGTTGAGAATGCCAAAAAAGAGGCGGAGTTAATCCTGTCACGGGCGAAAACAGAAGCGGATAATATCATCAGCTCCCGGGCAAACAAAGTGACCCAGTATCAGGACCAGATTTCCAAACTCGAACTGGCAAAACAAACGTATGTCAACAAACTGCGTAACCTGATAAAGTCACACCTCGAGCTGGTGGAAGAACTGGCAAAAGATGAACCGACCTTGACTTCCATACCGGGATTGGATGAATCCACCTCTACCTCATCACCATCGACGATTGAGGTTACCGACTCAACTGAGGTTTCCAGAGATAAAATGGAGACCATTGCCAGTAAACCAAAAGCTTCCGAACCAATTAAGACCGAAGAAGCCAACGCCCCCGATAAAATTATCAAAGCAGAAACTCCCCCTGCTCCGGCACCAACAAACGAAAACAAAACCGGCGCAATTCCTACCAGTGAACCCGCTCCGGTTGATCCGGAACTGGCAGCAGCCCTTGAAAAATATCAACACCAAAAACAAGCAACAACAGAAGAACCTGTCCCCGAACCATCACAAACTCAGCCGCACCCCGGTAAAATGGTAGAAACTGAAGCCCGGGCGGAAGATATACCCGATGGTTTCATCGCTCCGCAACAAGCTGAAACAAATACAGCATCAACAGATAAGATGCAGGTTGCCGATGCCGGTTCCGAAGAAGCTACCGAGCATAACGCTATTGATATTGACAAAGAATTTGAAGAGCAACCGCCGATAAACCCTGATGCCCTTGCCCAGGAACTTGATAAAGTAGCAGAAAAATTCGAAGAAGAGATGAATAAAGCCGC
>JAJRZL010000050.1 GCA_024275255.1 Candidatus Zixiibacteriota bacterium
GCAGCAGCACCATCGGTAATAGGTGAGCAGTCAAGAATACGAAGCGGGTCGGCGACCATCACCGAGTTTTCGACCGTTTCCGGTTTTACTTTGAATGGGTACTGTGCTACCGGGTTCATGGAGCCATTGTGATGATTTTTTACCGATACGGCAGTGAGCATGGCGCGGGTAGTACCGTATTTTGCCATGTGGGCATGAGCCATCATCGCATACAAACCGGGGAAAGTAGCGCCATTGAAAACTTCGTATTCCTGGTCGGCAGCAGTTGCCAAAGCAGCCGTGGCATCATCACCGGAACAGTCGGTCATTTTTTCCACTCCGGAAGCCATAACTATATCTGACATCCCGGATGCGATTTCAATAAAAGCCTGACGGACAGCAAGACCGCCCGAGGCACAGGCAGATTCCACGCGGGTAGCGGGTAACCCCGGCATTCCGAGATAATCTGCCATCATTGATGCCAGGTGTTACTGTCCTACGAACAAGCCACTGGACATACAGCCGACATAGAGCGAATCAATACGATCCACACCGGCGTTTTGTATTGCTTCACGGGCAGCATCGACAAAAAGCTGGCGAAGCGATTTACGCCACACTTCACCCCATTTACTCATGCCAATGCCAACCACACAAACAGTTCTCATTATATTTGTCTCCTATATATTCTTTCTGATTTTGCGGCGGTACTTGGCATAAGTACCGTAATCAATGTATATCAGGTTTTCATCGAGCAGTTTACGGGTCTTAATGGTCAGGTCGCGAACCTCATCAATACGGTCAGTGACTTTCCAGATAAAAGCGTCAGACCCGGCACCGGAACCATACGAGCACATGAGAATCATATCTCCCGGCTTTGCCACATCGAGGGTAGCGGTCAGTCCGATTGGAGACGCCCCGGAATAAGTATTTCCCAGAGTGGGGGAGAGCCATCCCGGGTCTATCTGTTCCTGGGTGAAACCAAGCTCAAGAGCCACCCGCTGGGGGAACTTCCCGTTTGGCTGGTGAAATACCGCATAGGCGAAATCTTGTGGCTTCATACCGGACTTTTTCAGGATAGCATTGGTAGCTCCCTTGGTGTGGGCAAAATATGCTTCTTCTCCGGTGAAACGTCCGCCATGCTGCGGGTAAAATTCATGTTCACGACGCCAGAAATCGGGAGTGTCGGTCATGTACGAGTGGGTGTACAGACATTCGGCAACCAGATTGTCCTTGCCCATGATAAACGCGGCGGCCCCGGCAGCAGCAGAGAACTCCAGCGCATCAGAAGGGGCGCCTTGTGAGGTATCACCACCGATAGCCAGCGCATATTTCATGTTATCGGCATCAATATGGCTCAGAGCGACAAACATCGCCTCAGAACCGGCTTTGCAGGCAAATTCAAAATCGGCACAGTGAATATCCGGGGTGGCGCCAAGAGCTTCGGCGACAGTTGTCCCTGAGGGTTTCACTGCATAGGGATGAGATTCCGAGCCGATATAGATTGCGCCAATATCCGCCGGATCAACATGTTGTGCACGCACAAGTGCCCGACGAGCCGCCTCTACGGAAAGGGTAATCGTATCCATATCTGACGGTGGAACCGACTTTTCCCGCAGCATGAGCCCTTTTTTGTAGCTGGGTGCATCTGCTCCCCATACTTTCGCAATCTCTTCGACTTTAATGCGATGTCGGGGGAGGTGAGCACCGTAACCAACAATACCTGCCATAATAAACCTCTTATATGTAATGTGTTATAAAAAAGCAGTTATGTTTTGTAGTTCCTTTGTTCTCATACCATGTGATAATACACACATACTCAGACAAACACAAGCTGGCATTTCAGGAATTTAGCGGGAAATAAAGGATTTATACTGCGTACGTTTCTGACGAATGATGAATTACATCCTTAACGGTAGTATGAACATGAAAACGGAAAATATGATGTCATGACTTTTCGATATGACTACGAATTTCTTCTTTGAGAATAACAGTCTTCTTCGTATAACTGGAGAACAATTGGTAAATGTTCAGGAGTGGAAAGTAATGCTGAAGAGAGAAGATGTTATTTTAGTTGTTGTCGATGTGCAGGGAAAACTGGCTACCCTCATGTATGAGAAAGAAGAATTCTTTGCCAATGTTATCCGTATGATTAAAGCCGCCAAAGTGCTTGGGCTACCTGTTATCTGGAACGAGCAGTTACCCGATAAGCTGGGGAAAACAATCCCGGAGATTGCGGAACACCTGGAAGGGATGCAGCCACTGGTGAAGAAAAGCTTTAGCTGTTGTGGCAATGTTGATTTTGTCCAGTCGCTGGCATCATACAATCGTAAACAGATTCTGCTCGTTGGTATGGAAACACATATTTGTGTCTATCAGACTGCAAGAGACTTATTGCAATCGGGGTACGAGGTTTTTGTCGTTACCGATGCTGTTGCTTCGCGTAAATGGGAAAACAAGCAGGTCGGCTTATCGGTTATGAAAGAGATGGGGGCAAAATATACCAGTGTTGAAATGGCACTGTTTGACATGTTCGAAACTGCCGAGGGAGAACAATTTAGAGAGATAGTGCAGATTGTAAA
>JAJRZL010000051.1 GCA_024275255.1 Candidatus Zixiibacteriota bacterium
AAACAGCAAGTGAAGTAGCAAAAGCTTTGAAGCGTTCATTGGCATCAGTGAGTGCGAAAATCAATGCTCTTGGTCTGAAAAAAGGCACCAAGAAAAAAGCGACAGCAAAGAAAACAACAACTCGTAGGAAAGCTGCCCCGAAGAGAAAGACTGTTGCCCGCAAAAAAGCAGCCCCGACGAAAAGAACAACCACCAAGAAAAAAGCTACTGCCAAGAAAAAGGTTGTCAAGAAAAAGGTAGCCAGGAAAAAAGTCGCAACAAAAAAAGTTGCGAAGAAAAAAGTTGCCAAAAAGAAAGTAGCAAAAAAGAAAACAGCGAAGAAAAAAAGTCGTCGGTAATTGATTGTATCCGTCGCACGTTTTTCGGATATTATATAATGATTGAAGCCCGTACTATGCGGGCTTCTTTTTTTATGTGATTCTCTTTTCCTGAGATATCATACACTGAGTACGAGCTGGAAAAAAGCAGGATATTCTCTGGTATCGTTTACTTGATTATTTATTTTAAGAAGTTACTTTATGGAGTATGGATTAGTTGATGGTAATTGTTTGCTGTTTATACGGATAGTATGTATGTTATGCCTGACTGTAAGTTGGGTTTAGAATAACTCATACATTTTATAGTGAGAACGGCGATACTTTGAGAAATAATTGTTGATAGTCGGTAGTACATGTTTCCTTTGGTATCAGCCGGAATGGATTATTGAACCATATAATTAGGTAAGACGAACGAACGTATGGCATCACAACAAAAACAACGTATGTTAGTTCCGATAATGCTGGTCGGTATTGTACTGGGAGGGGTGGTTGGATATTATGCCCCATCGTTTATGCTGGCGATTGATTTTATCGGGCAACTGTTTCTCAATGCTCTGAAAGTAGTCTTGTTGCCGTTGGTTGTTTCAACGGTTATTATCGGTGTGGCACTGCTCGGTAATTTTCAGAAACTTGGACGAGCTGCAGTTACGACGGTTCTCTATTTTGCCGGAACAACAATTGTTGCTGTTTCCCTGGGAGTAGTGTTAGCCAGTGCTCTTTCGCCGGGGCTGCATAGCTCGCAGGTTGGAGTTTTTATTCCCGATATGGTTACCAAAGCACGAACCACTGATATTGCAGACTTGTATCTTGCGTTGATTCCATCGAACTTGATAAAATCCATTATTGAAGGACAGTTGCTCGGGCTGATTGTGTTTTCTCTTTTCTTCGGTGGTGCTTTGGCAGTTATTGGAAAACGGGCAAAACCGGTTATTGACTTTTTTACTGTTATTTCCGAAGTCAGCTTAAAAATGGTTTGGCTGGTGATGTATGCTGCTCCGATTGGTCTTTTTGTGCTGGTCGGTTCAGCAGTTGCGGGCAATCCGAAGTCATTGGTTGCTTTATCAGGCAATTTTGCATGGCTTGGGGTGACAGTGTTGCTGGGGGTTCTTATTCATGGGGTGATTATCCTTCCTCTGATTCTGAAACTTGGGGGGCATCGCTCGATCTTCACGTATGGGAGGAATGTGTTCCGGTCCCTGTTGACCGCTGTGGGGACCGCCTCGTCATCAGCAACCGTTCCGATATTGTATGCTGAAGTTGTGGAAAACAACAAGGTTGATCAGCGGGCAAGTTCGATGGTGATTCCTCTTGGCGCCACTATGAATTTGAATGGAACTGCCATGTATTTGGCAATAGCATCGCTATTTATAGCCCAATTATTCGGGCTTCGTCTGTCGGTTATGGATATGATTTTTATCGCGGCGCTGTCCACTGTTATTTCACTGGGAGCCGGGGGAGTACCGGGAACATCATTGTTCATGCTTGCGATATTATTCGGGGTGGCTGGTTTTCCATTGGAAGCGTATGCCGGGATTGGATTGCTGGTAACGGTGGACTGGTTGTTTGATAGAGGACGAACCGTGCTGAATGTATGGGGTAATGCGGTCGGCGCGGCTGTTATCGGAGAGTCGTTTGAGTTTAAGACCGCCAAGGTAACACATCGAAGCACCACACCGACCCGTACAACAACATCGAATCGTCGTTATCGAACTACGGAATCTTCTTACAGCAAGCCAAAGCGAACGGAACGGAAAACAAAGTCTTCCAATGGAAAACATGTTGATAATAAAAATCGGAACGGATATTCTTCAGAACGGCGTTCATCAAGGAAAACACAATCAAACGAAAGAGCTAAAACAACATCAGCAAAACCCTCAGCAGCGAAACCGTACGAAACCAGACGAAAAAGCTCACCGGTGAAACCATTTGAGAAAAAGTCACAGGAAACAAAGAAAGAACCAGCATCCACATCTTCCGGTTTTGCTCCTCTTACTCCGCCACCATTACCGGTTGTGCCGGGTCCATCATCCACGAAGGAGCCTGCCGCTCAGTCTGTTGTTCCGATTAATGCGGAAATAGAAAGCATGGAAACATCGAATAATGCCCCTGATACACAGAATGATATGATGCAGGAACGTGCTCATCTTGTATCGCAGGTTGCTTCCATGAAACAGGAAGAAGAAATCAAGAAAATGAATTCTCCTGAGTCGTTGCCGGAGGAACATGTTTCCGAGGCAGCATTTGATTCAGACACCTCCGATGACAACATCGAAATAGCGGAACCTTTTGGGGCTGATAGTTCCAACGAGGAAAAACAGGAGATTGATACTCAGCCAACTTATGAGGATACCCTTGATTCGGATATCCGGTCTGAAGACGGTATTCCTGATGATGACAGCAACATGGATGCGACACCAAAGCAGGAACAGCAAGAGTCGAGTATCGAGTATGGTCGAAGCCGGTCCCGTAAAGGGGTGCAAAGGGGACAGCAGTCATCCGATGAGCGGGAGCCGGAGGTTGACGAACAGGTGAAAGCCATTGATAGTTTTTCTACTGAAAATATAACGTTTGGACGTCGGAAGCGGAAACGTTTGAAGTAATCTGAGTGTATCAAGAGAAAGACCAAAACGCTGTCAGCCTATATTGTTGACAGCGTTTATCGTTTGGCTGTTAATTATCGATATGGCGAAACCTGATAAACATATTATCGAGGAACTGCAAAAACTCCGCAAGGAGATTGAATATCATAACCGCCGGTATTATGTCGAGGATAACCCGGCAATTTCCGATACCGAGTATGACCGGTTGTTTGACCGGTTGCTGGAAATAGAAAAACAATACCCGGAACTGGTGACCCCTGATTCACCGAGTCAGCGGGTCGGGGCGAAACCATCAAAAAAATTCGAACCGGTTGCACATCGGCTCCCCATGTTATCCCTGCAAAAAGTGACTACCCGCAGTGAGTTTGATGATTTCGATAGGCGAGTACGAGAGCAGTTAGAGGTTTCGGAAGTAACGTATGTTACCGAACCGAAACTTGACGGGTTGGCGGTTGAACTGGTGTATCGGGATGGTATTTTTGTAGAAGGTTCGACTCGTGGTGATGGGCTGGTGGGAGAAAATATTACTCCCAACTTGAGAACAATCCGAAGTATTCCCCTGCGGCTTTCATCGAAAACGGCAGAAAAGTATCCGCTCCTTGAAGTCCGTGGCGAGGTAATCATGCGTCGCAGCGAATTTGAAAAGCTGAATAAAACTCTCATCGAAAACGGTCAGCAACCACTGGCAAATCCGCGCAACGGGGCTGCCGGTTCCTTGCGTCAGCTTGACCCCTCTGTTACCGCCTCTCGTCCATTGCTTTTTATTGCCTATGGAATAGCCGAAACTACACTTGAGGAGCTTGACTCTCAATCTAAAACAATCGCCTTTTTGAAAAAAGAGGGATTTCGGGTCAACGAGTATGTTCGCACTGTCGTGGGACCTGAAAAAGTTGAGCGGGAGTTCAATGTTTTGCTCAATGTCCGGTCATCGCTGGATTATGATATTGATGGCATGGTTATCAAGGTTGACAGCTTTACCCAGCAAATGCAACTGGGACAAATATCACGCGCTCCCCGATGGGCGGTGGCATGGAAATTTGCTGCCGAGCAGGCGGAAACAGTCCTCGAGGATGTCGAGTTTTCGGTGGGACGGACCGGGGCAATTACTCCCGTGGCAAAGCTAAAGCCAGTTGAGGTTGGCGGGGTCACGGTCTCTAATGCTTCCCTGCACAATGAAGATGAAATAATTGCTTTGGATGTGCGAATTGGTGATACGGTGGTTGTGCAGCGTGCCGGTGATGTCATTCCTGATATTGTCTCTGTTATTCCTGAAAAACGACCGCCAGACGCCAAAAAGATTTCGTTCCCCAAGACCTGCCCTTCCTGCGGGATGCCGATTGTTCGCCCGGAAGGCGAAGCGGCGTATCGCTGTTTCAATGCCGCGTGTCCGGCACAGGTGGAGGGGCGTCTGTTTCACTTTGCTTCCAAGGGTGGGTTTGATATCGACGGGCTGGGGACAAAACTTGCAAGGCAGCTGATTGCAAAAGGGCTCGTCAAAGACCCGGCTGATTTGTTTTATCTGAAAAAAGAACAGCTCCTGCCGCTGGAATTAATGGCGGAGAAAAAAGCGGAGAATCTCCTGCGGGCTATTGACAACTCCCGTAAAACGGAACTACCGAAAGCGATTTATGCTCTTGGCATCTTCGGGGTGGGAGAATCAGCGGCGCTATTGCTGGCGGAGCGGTTCCAAACGCTCGATGCCCTGGCATCGGCAACGGTCGAGGAACTGACGGAAATCGAGGGGATAGGTCCGAAAATCGCTAAGAATGTATATGATTTTTTCCATAATGAAGGCAACCGCCGGATGCTGCAAAAGATGCGCGATGGCGGGGTAGTGTTCCCGGAATATCACAAAACAAACACCGGCAAGTCGCTAACGGGGAAAACATTTGTTATCACGGGGACATTATCACAGCCGCGCAGTCATTTCAAACAGCTTATCGAACAGCACGGGGGAAAAGTGAGCAGCTCAGTTTCATCGAGAACTGATTATCTCCTTTGTGGGACAGACCCAGGCTCCAAGTTGGACAAAGCAAAGAAGCTGGGAGTGGAAGTAATCGATGAAGAACGATTCAGGCAGTTGGTTGCAGGGTGATGCGGGTATGGTTTGTTCGCTGAAACGGTATTCTTTTGCCCCTTATTCTTATTTCCTGTTTCCTTGCTCTTTTTCTTGTCACCCCTGTTCTTTACTACTGTCACCCCTGCGAAAGCAGGGGTCCAGTATCCTATAATACAAGACTGGATTCCCGCTTTCGCGGGAATGACATGTATATAATAATCCGTTATAATATTTCTTAAAGGCTTTTTCAACACACCCTTTCACGGGGGTGACAAAAGAAATTATCTCTTATTGTATCCCTGCCTTTTTCAACACTCCCGAAAGCAGGGGTCCAGTAACCCTGTAATACAAAACAGTAGTGACAAATTGTATAGTATCTCAGCCTTTTTCAATACGCTCATAAGCGTGAGTCCAGATAATTTTCAAATATTACAAAAATTCTGTTATTCCTGTGGAAAGCATGTGAAAAATCCTGTATGAAAAAAGGAGACTCTATGACATTACAGGGAAAACAAACCGAAGGAAGCAGGGACGAGCGCATGGTATATGACCGGCTGGTTTCAGGCGCAATGGTCCCGGTTAAAAAACAGTTCCGCACCTTGGATAAATTGCAGGGGATGTTGAAACTCTCTGAGCGGGATTTGCAAAGCGGTCGCTACCGAATATTACTCTACCGTTTTCTTACCGACATGGTTCCATTAGTAAGTGCGGTTGTGTGGACATGGGGGCGGTTATCGGCGGCGCCGGGGAAATTTCGGATACTTGAAAGTAAATCTGACTCACAAAAAGAACAGGCAGCCAAACGGCTCGACAGTTTACTCGATACCGTCTATCACAATGTATCAGGAGCACCGGCAGCAGGGGCAACGTTCCTTGTCGATTTGTTTACGGCACTGTTCCGGGACGGGATGTTTGGCGGGTTCCTTACGGTGAAACGTGATGCCAGTGGTGTTGACAGGTTTATCCCGGTTGATCCGGTTGCCATTCATGTTGAAGAACAGGCGGGTATGGCAAAACTTTTTTATGAACATGGGGAGCGGTCAGTCCACCTTGACCACCCCGATTTTTACTTTATCCCCCTGAGCGGCAGTTACGATGAACCGCTGGGGCGTTCAATACTGAAAGCCGTGCCGTTTGTATCGTATATCGAGCAGCAGCTTGTCGATGACATGCGTCGTACCAGTCACAACTCCGGGTATCATCGCCTGCATGTCAAAATCACTCCGCCGGAACGAATGGCAGGAGAATCTGACAGCGCATATATAGAGCGTATCAACTCTTATTTTGATTCCACCGTTTCCATGATTCGCTCCTGCAACGTTGATGAAAACCCGGTTACCTGGGATAATGTATTGATTGAATACATCGGTCCTGAAAATCCACGTTCGGTGACCAATAGCTGGTTTCTCAATCATCGGGCAATGGTCGAAGAAATATGCGCCGGGACAAACCTTGCGCCGTTTTTGCTGGGCTATTCCTATGGTGCTACTACAACCTGGTCGAGTTTCAAGTTTGATATGGTCATGCGACAGATTCGGTCTGTCCAGGCGGAAGTAGCGCGATTCCTCGAATGGATTGCCCATGTTGACCTGGCGCTGGCGGGGCTGGATGTCTCCTGCCGGTTTGAATTTGACAATACCTTCCCATACCGGGCAGTCGATGAGGTATCAATCGAAACCAACCGGGTGGCTAATATTATCAAGCTCTATGAAGCCGGGCTTATCGACAAAGAAACAGCAATACAACAGGTGGGAGGGTTGTTCTAATTGACACGCTAACGGTTATCGACTGGCAACGCGGGTTGTTTGACCCGGCATACTTTGCGTCGGCAGTGCTCAATGTGCAGGTGCATGACGGACAACGCCGATGGCTGGAACAATCGGTCCGACGAGAGAACGTGCTGGTTACCGGGAACCGCTGGGGAAAATCGTTTATCTCGGCGGTGAAAGCAATTCACCATGCTCTGTATCGTCCCCGATTGTTAAAATATGATTCCAGCGGCAGGTATCGCATTGCGGTGGCATCGATAACACTGGATCAGGCACGGATAACATTCAACCATATCGTTCGTCTGGTTCGACAATCGCACATTTTGGAACCGCTGGTAGTATCGTTATTGCAAACACCCTACCCGTATATCGAGTTTGGCAACGGAGCGACTGTTGAAGCACGCTCGACACAAAACCGGGGGGAATACCTGCTGGGGAACGATTATGACTTGTTCATTTTTGATGAGGTCGCTTTTGAAACAAGCCCTGAATATGTAGTCGAGGAAGTTATCCAGATGCGTCTTGCCGACCGCGAGGGACGGCTTGATCTGGTTTCAACTCCCAATGGAAAAAACTGGCTGTACCGGCGGGTACGGGAGATACTGGAAGGTAATCGTCCGGGATATGTGCAATCGGGAGACAGCAGGGAAAACGAGTATATCTCAAAGGAGTTCCTTGCCGAACGAGTGACCTGCTTTACCGAGCGTCGTGTCCGTCAGAACATCATGGGTGAGTTTGTCGATGCCGGTGGAGAAATTCTGAAAGGAGCTTATATTGATGCCGCTCTTGCTGGAATTGCCGATTATCCTCCTGACCGGTTGTCGAGCCTGACAGGAATACGTTTTATCAGCGGGTGGGACCTTGCCCGCAAAGAGACCGCCACGGTCGGTATTACTGTTGGAATTATTGACGGAAAAGCTGTTATCGTTGAGTTAGAGCGGATGAAACAATTTGACTGGCAGGTAGTGCTGGAGAGAATAAAACTTCGCCAGCAACGTTTTCCGGGACAGTTGGTCATCGATGCCACCGGGCTTGGAGATGTCATCGCCGAGCAGCTTCGGGAATACCAGCCATATTGTTTTATCTTTACGCAGTCATCTAAGGCAGAACTGTTGACCAATGTCGAGTTGTTCCATGCCCGGAAGGAAATAGTCTATCAACGCTGGGAGCTACCTGATGGAACAGGAAAAACATGGTCACTGGAGGATGAGCTTCGCTCTGCTCGCTGGGATGATAATAACCGTTGTGACGCTCTCATGGCTTTGGGATTGGCGTTGTGGCTCCTGAGAAAAAGAAGCAGTATCGTACCACAACCGAGAGTAGGGCGGGTTTGAACTGGTAGCACTTTGGAAAAAATAACGCCTTTTGAGGGGAGGTCACTCTCAAAAGGCGCGGAAGGGTGAAGGAAATGGGAAGAGGGCTTATGCTTTTCTGCGACGACGTACCAGGCTTAATGCACCCAGTCCTGCTCCCATAAGCAGTAATGTCGTCGGTTCCGGTATTTCGGGCGGGCACTCGGTGTTCAAGTCAGCAGCAGGAGTTATTTCCTGTGCAAAGCTTGCCGGGTGTTCTGCTACATTATGACCATTGCCGCTTCCATTCCCGTAGTTGTAGCGGGGAATGTTCAGACCATAGACATCGGTAAACGTGATAGTCATTGCCAGAATAAAAACTACGGCGGCAATTATCCACCTTATAAACCGGAACTTACTTTGACGGTATATATTCATGATTCTATCCTCGTTTCTGTCATTATATGTCCTCTATTCATCTGCCTTTTATGCAAGGCTTGTGCCTATTGGGTATAAAAATGCTCTTTTGTGCTGTTAAAGTATTATGCCGCAATAAAATAGATTGATAGAGCCCATTATTTATTGCTGTCCACAAAATAGCAACTTCGCAATTTTTTGCGCAAAAAGTCTATAAAACTGCTGAAAAAAACGGCTTGGCAATCTCTTGTAACAAAACTCATGGAGGTAGTATGAAAGCCGGAATTGGCAGAATTATTGCCCGGTTGGCTGAACCGGGAGAGCAGGTGTCACGGGAACTGGTAGCATTGATAAACGCCAATATCAATCCACCTTCTCCGGTTGAGGAGAGGGATGTTTTTATTCGGGCAATGTATATCATTTCCGATGAAGTAAATAGTTTTGGCGGGCGTTTTCCCAGAGAAGAATATGAACATTTATGTGAACTGCTGGTGGATTCCCCGGTCATGGTCGGTCATCGAAAAGACAAACTGCCAATCGGGCGAAATTTCCATGCAACAATCGTAGAGAAAGAAAATCGACAATGGGTCAAAAGTTATTTTTACTGGTTGAAACAAGCTGCCGGGGCGGAGACATTGAGAGAAAATATCGATGGAGGGATTTATAAGGAGTGCTCTATCGGCTTTACCTTTCATTTCCCTGAATGCTCAATTTGTGGAAAGGATATCCGTACCTGTGAACATGAACCGTTGCAAACATATACCCATGAAAATAGCGATGAAATCTGCCATTTTACCTACCGAAAGATTGAACGGGTTCTGGAAACTTCGCTGGTCTATCGAGGAGCTGTTCCCGATACGGAAATATCAAAAGAGCTGCAAATGGCGCATACTGCACTACCGGAAACAAAAAGGGAAACATGGAGCGAAACGACTATTACCAGCCCTCTTGAGTTGGACCCGGGGAAGCAATACCTGGTGGTGCCTTACTATGATGGTATTCCTGTGATACTTCACTACCGGCAAAATCGGCTCTCAGTAACAACAACTGATAATAAACAACTCCCCGAACGAATTCTCTCCCGGTTTGCGACAGACAATCTTCCTGACTGCAATACCGTTTTTGGTTATTTGCTTGGTTTTCGAGGGAAAGAACGATGTCCTGCGAAACAGGTACGCAAGTTCATTCATGGAACATCATCACCCGTGACCCGTCTGGAGATTCGCCTGTTACCACAAAAGAGTCTGCGTATAGATGATATACTCGTGCCAAAAGGCAAGTATCCAGTCAGTATGATAAGCTATTGTCGCTCGGGAGTGACCGGGTTGCGTCAGGCGGCACGGGCAATTATGACTCGTGATGGTGTCCGGTTATGGGATGAGAAAGAATCAGTGCCGGGTACAGTTATGTATTGCTATCAGCCTCGAACTACTGATAGTGTTACAGAGAATATTTATACATTGCATTTTGATAACGGGACCGGTTTGGGGATCCTTTGTTATGAGCATAGTGGCTCCATTGTGCAGTTGTTAATCAGGCAGTTCAATCTTTCCCGGTTCAGGAAAGGGGGACGATTTGTTGCCGACAGTATTTCGGATAGTTCACCGACTTCCGATCATGGAGGATTCCCTGTATCGGGCAGTGGGACGGTTGTGAGTACCGTACAACGCGGTGAAGGGATGATACTATCACTCAAGGGAATGATTGACGGGACCTGTGTCGTAAAACCGGTCAAAATCAACGATAAAAAGCGATATCTCTTTTACCTGTTACCGCCAGAGAAGGAGCATGTATGAAAAACCAGAAGATGGACAGCGGGTTTCGCTTGACAACCCCGTTGGTGAATCTGTTGACCATTATTGTAGGGATGATTACTGCTTATTTTCTGACTATTCAATCACTCAAAGTCGAGCTGGCGGCAAAAGCGGAAGACAGGGTGGTGGAAACACTGGACAAAAAACTTGCAAATATCGAGGTGATACTACGGGAGGGAGTGGTAAGCAGGGAACAGTTTTATCGTTTCTCGAAAGAAGTAGAAACTCGGCTTACACGTATAGAGTCATACGTTTCAAACAAGTCAGGAGAAAAGATTGGAAACAAGTAATAAACAAACGGAACACATAACCACCATGCTGAGAGTGCTCAGTGATAATAACCTCGAAATGGTAGATTTTGATAGTCATCGGCAATGGCTTCGGGAACTGTCGGTACTGTTGCCTGAGCTGTATCGAATGGAAGAAGAGGCGAGTATTCTCCGTAAAGGTTATATCGAACGAATTGCCGGCATGGTAAAAGCAATTGCAGTTGTCTCTCGCAGACAGGACAGTATGAAAGAAACACTTGCCTATCTTGAGACCCTATCAACCCGAAGCGCAAAAGAGCTGGTCGAGCAATACCGCTTGGTCTCGGGCAGGTTTCGTGATGCCTTTCCCGCCAGCTTTCATCCAATTGGTGCGATAGCTCGGTCAAAGACAAAGAAGTCGGAACAGTATAAGCATTAATACCAAAGCGGGATCATCGTCCCAGCCATGAGGGAATACCTTCCCGGCTATACATTTACAAACAACAATACATGACACAGGGGAGAAGTATGTCAGTACGAAATCAAAATCTGGAAGCTATATCACCGGTATTGGCAACGTTTCAAATAAGCCAGACCGGCGGTGTCGATGATTTGAAAGATGCCAATATCGGCGAACCGGTAATGCTTACCGGTAACAACGAGGTCGGTCCGATTACAAACGGTGGGCAGCTCCTCGGCAAACTTATCAATATGACCCTGACCGACAATGATGACGGGCGACGCCTGGCAACAGTGCAGATAGGCGGTGTTTGTCGTCTGGCGGTTTCGGCAACGGTGCCCAGTGTCGGGAACCGGGTTGTCGGGGGAACAGC
Organism: Candidatus Zixiibacteriota bacterium; assembly: GCA_024275255.1. Taxonomy (GTDB): domain Bacteria; phylum Zixibacteria; class MSB-5A5; order GN15; family FEB-12; genus JAJRZL01. The sequence goes on from JAJRZL010000051.1 coordinate 11,350, forward strand.
AGGAACAGTAAAACAGGCGCCATCAGTGGCATCGGATCCGGCAGGTGGAAATATCGCCCGAGGTACCGTACTTGATGTCAACGGCACTACTGATTGCACGATTCTTCTTAACTAAGGGGGTACAGTATGGATTTTGACAGGTTTATCCATTCAACGGCATTTGCCAATATGCAGCGACAGGGAGATATGGATTCCCTGGTTGGTACGGTTGATCTCAGCCGGGCGGCGACCATTGATATCAACCGTGATTTATACCTTGAAGCGGAGTCTCGCGGGTTGACTCTTTCCGAATTGCTGGAGCTGGAAGAATATGACCCCAGTGCTCCCGGTTCTCCGCTCGATGCTTTTGAACGTCAGTTGGCGTTGGCGGGGGTTCGGTTTGGCGGAAAATCACCGACAACGGTTGAGCAGTTTTTCCAACAGGCGCCGGCATTGCTCCCGGAATTTATGTTGCGGGAGATTAAAAAAGGTCAGGCCATGCGACCGGAGCTCAACCGGTTGATTGCCAATTCGACAACTGTCGCAAGCAACAGTTATACGCCAATCTTTATTGATACCTCCAACAGTACGAAGTTTTCGCTTCGTCCCATTGGAGATGGCGCCGATATCCCTCAGTTGCTCGTTACCGAACAGCAGCATCCGGTGAAAGTCAATGATTATGGCCTGGCGTTGAAAGCAAGCTATAAATCTTTGCGGTATCGCTCAACATCCCAGTTCCGGGTGTTGTTGTGGTATATTGGGTTTCGTTTACAAACCGACAAAATTGCCATGCTGGTCGATACCATTATCAATGGTGATGGCAATGACAATGCCGCTCCTGTTATCAACACCGCCGCCAGTGGGACATTGACATATAATGATCTTATCTCGCTCTGGTCGCAATTTTCACCGTTTGAGATGAACACGATTATCTGTCATGTAAACCAGATGAAAACCATCCTTACCCTTGATGAATTCAAGGATCCGCTGGCCGGATATCGGTTTCAGCATACCGGTGATTTATTCAGTCCGCTGGGGGCATCGCTTGTCCGCAGTGATGAAGTGCCAACGGATATTATTATCGGACTGGACAGCCGGTTTGCAGTTGAAGAGGTCATCACCCAGCCATTGACGGTGGAGTATGACAAGGTCATCGAACAACGCTTTGAAGAAGCGGTAATTTCCGAATCGGTTACCTTCGCGAAAATGATTTCCGAAGCCTCGGTCGTTCTGGACACGGTATTTACTTAAACATACTATCGGGAGCCTGAAAGCGGTCAGTAGTATATCGCAGCAGGCTCCCTTTTTTATAGAGGAACTATGCTGAAAAAAATTACAAATACTACGGCAGCAAACAGCCTTGGTCTGCCGCCCGGGCATAAGCTCCTGCGGGTGGCATCGGGTGAATACCGCGACCGCTTAGTGGCGTTCATACAAACATCCGCAGGGGAAATTGCCTAT
>JAJRZL010000052.1 GCA_024275255.1 Candidatus Zixiibacteriota bacterium
AGGTCCTGCCAGCGCTGCTAATCCATTGGTGTTACGGGATATATGGATTGAGATTCAACCCCAGGCAAGATATACCTATACCATCAATGTCGTCGGGAATACATTTACCGCTACTGCCACCGCGAATATTGATGATGACCCTACTATGGATATCTGGACTATTGATGACCAGGGAGTTCTCGCGGTAACTCCGGGAAATAACGATGTTATTGATTAACAGAAGCTTGACAATACTACGTTGAAAGCCCGCCGGAGCGGGCTTTTTTTGTGCTTATACATTGCCCTTTCTCGATACATTGATTGGTAGAACATGACTGTCATGGTTTTTTGCAATTTGCAATACAAATGGCATTTTGCTGTTGTAAGAAAATTACTTTAAGATACCCCGGGGGTGGTAAATCTGACACATAAAAATACAGCTCAGAACATATCCGGGTATGGCAACAACTTACAAGAAAAAGCCATTGTTCAAAAAAAGACATCCGTTCAGGTATATACTTTGCAATAGAATATGCCGACAGCAAAAAAAGAGAGTCAAAAGTAAAAGAACAAAAAAACCGTAGGAGGTCAAAATGTTCACAAAGTTCCACAACCGAAAAGGTTTCACACTGATTGAGTTGATGATCGTTGTCGTGATTATCGGTATTTTAGCTGCTTTGGCTATTCCGAGATTTATGCAGGCGACCACCAAGTCAAAACAGTCGGAAGCAAAAGGTATCCTGAAGCAGATTTACACAATGGAACGGACCTATCGTCAGGAAAATGGTACTTATGGTGATGATGGTGTAAGTATTGCTGCCGGTGCTGGTGGTACTTTCCCGCAGATTGGCGTTGAAGTACAAACAACGGCAAGATATACCTATTCAATAGCTGCTGCTGCTAATACCTTTACTGCAACAGCTACCGGGAACCTTGATGATGACGCTACCATTGACACCTGGACCATTAACCAGGCAGGTGTTCTCACGAATACAATCAATGATGTGACTGGTTAATACATGACGATTCAAAGTAATCAAAAGCGCCCCTTTTCTGGGGCGCTTTTTTATAGCTCAAATGAATACCGCCGGTAGGGTAGGTTAACCGGCGGTACTCTGGAGGAACCAAGCAGCAGAAACCAGTCTGCTCTCAGGTATTTTTCAATGGTTTTTGTTTTGTGGTTTTCCTGCTCTCAGCAGGTCTTATCACCTCTCTCTTCCTTTAGATTATCAGGTAACAGCGTACTATCATTTGTTGTCATTCAAGTTATCTGTCATTCAAACGGCGTAAGTATGCCGGTATGGTTCTGTCCGTTTCTGTAAACAGGGGAACCCGGCTGGGGCTGTTATGTCCGTTGCCGTTTCCATTTCCGTTTCCTGAACCTGGAGTAAATGAATCATGCGCTTCTACGCCGGCATAGGCGACTTCCGGTTCGGTTTCCGGTGCAGGTTCTTCCTGTTTTACAGTGGTTGATTCCGGGAAAAGTGACATCGGTTTACCAGCCGGTACAGGTTCGGCGATAGTTTCTTCTTTCTTTTCCTCAACCGGCATCTCACCGCCAAACCCGGTAGCAATAACAGTGACCCGCATCTGGTTCTGCATCTGGGGATCAATGACCGCACCGAAAATGATATTGGCATTTTCTCCGGCAGCTTCATAAATAAGCGAAGTGGCGGTATTGACATCGAACAATGTCATGTCATCACCACCGGTAACATTGATAAGCACTCCACGGGCGCCGCTGATAGAGACATTTTCAAGCAGGGGTGAGGAAATAGCCTGTTGCGCGGCATCGACAGCTTTTTCGTCGCCTTCGCCTATCCCGGTTCCCATAAGGGCATCACCGCGTTCCAGCATGACCGTCCGGACATCGGCAAAGTCACAGTTGATAAGTCCGGGGATAGTGATTAAATCCGATATCCCCTTGGTTGCCTGGTGAAGCACTTCATCGGCAGTGGCAAATGCCTGGGTAAGGGTGGTCTTTTTATCGACTATTTCAAGCAAACGTTCGTTGGGGATGGTAATGAGCGTATCGACTTTGGAACGAAGCTCTTCCAGTCCTTTTTCAGCTCGTTTGATTCGCTGACCACCTTCAAAACGGAACGGACGGGTGACAATAGCCACGGTAAGAGCACCGGCTTGTTTTGCAATTTCCGCCACAACCGGAGCAGCACCGGTTCCCGTTCCCCCACCCATACCGGCGGTGATAAAGACAAGGTTGGGCGAGCCTAAGCCTTCGGATACATCCTGCCGATTTTCTTCGACTGCCGCTTTGCCAATCTCGGGATTGGCACCGGCTCCCAGCCCCTCGGTGAGCTTGTAACCGATTTGTATTTTCTTATCGGCAAGATTCTGTTCCAACACTTGGGCATCGGTGTTGATAGCAATGAATTCTACCCCTTTTAAGCCCGCTTCAATCATCCGGTTGATAGCGTTTCCGCCACCACCGCCGACTCCGACAACTTTAATATCAGCGTGTGCGACATAATCGTCTGCGAAGCTGAATGTGTGTCTGGTAGCTGCCATAATACTTTCCTCCTACTTCCTATGTTAAAACTGCTTGGATATCCATCTTTCACATTTCAGGAGCAGGTTTCGCAAGAACCCTGAACCGCTGCTCCGTACCGGTTCATGATGAAAGGCATATAACAAAAGCCCATGCACTGTGGCATAGCGGACCGAGTTTAATTCATCCGGGATATGCTCGAAATTGGTTATTTGTCCCATTCTTACCGGCATGTCGAGCATCTGTTCCGCCAGGGGGATTATCCCTTCCAAGAGTGCTCCTCCACCGGTCAGTACCATCCCGCTGGTCAGCATATCGCCAACATTTGCTTTTCTGATTTCCCGTACAACCAACGAGAGAATTTCTTCGACCCGGGGTTCGATGATTGATGCCAGCACATGCCTTGACAACTCGCGTGGTTCATGGGATGCCGGGGATTGTATGGTAATCATTTCTTCCGGATCGACAATCGAGCCAAGAGCAGCGCCGTTGCTTATTTTCAGCAGTTCCGCCTGCTCAACGGTCGTGCGCAAACCGATAGCGATGTCATTGGTTACTGCCCGACCGCCAAGGGGAATAACCGCGGTATGACGAACAGCGCCATCATGGAAAATAGACATGTTCGAAAGTTCACCACCGATATCCAGAACTATGATACCGTTATCGAGGTCGTCTTCAGAGAGAATAGCTTCAGATAAGCCGAGAGATTCCAGCACAATATGGTCCGCTTCAAGACGGCAACGTTCAAGGGCACGGTACAAATTGCGGGCGGTTGTGATTGATGCCGTAACAATATGTGCCTCCACTTCAAGGCGGACCCCGGTCATACCGATTGGATCCTTGATGCCATCCTGGTCATCCACTGAAAATTCCTGGGGAATGACATGTATGATTTCACGGTCAACAGGGATAGCAACAGCTTTGGCGGCACCCAGTACTTTATCGACATCAGCCTGCGTGATTTCGCTGTCTGCCCGACCCACGGCAACCACCCCGTTACTGTTGATAGAACGAATATGTTCTCCGGCGATTCCGACCGTTACCCGGTCAATTTCGGTCCCGGAAACAAGCGCTGCATCTTTTACCGCTTGTTGAATGGATTTAACCGTTTTTTCCATGTCAACAACTACCCCGCGACGAAGCCCTTCTGCCGGTCGTTCACCATGACCGATGACATATACTTTTCCGTCATCATCCATCTCACCGACCAAAGCAACAACCTTGGATGTTCCAATATCAACAGCAGCTTTGATATTTTCGCTTGCCATACTATGCATCCCCTCGTGCACAAATTATCATGTCGTCATAGCGTAAATCAAACCGGGTAACATGGGACAAATCCGGATTATAATGTTCGATAAATTCCGCAAAGCGATCGAGATCATCGCGCAACCTCTCGGCTCGTACTCGTAACTCGAATGGCAGCCCGTCAATATACGCCACAAGGTAATGGCTGTTACTGAAATCGATTTCATTGAGCAGGCGAAACAAATCGACGCGTTCCCGGCGTAGTTCCTGAAGTTGATTCAGCGTTACCATGACTCGTTCGTCTTTGCAAACGGTAAACAGTTGCCCGATACGGACTCCAACAAACACCGGCTGTTCCCAGTCAATGTCGGCATTTTCAAGGGGAAGAAGCCGGGCATTGTTATCGAGTCCGTATAAGACGCCGCTCTGGTTGTCGAGCACAAAACCGACCGGCTCAAACTTGTTGGTAATGATATCAATTTCATTCGGAAGATGATAGGTGATGTCCACTTTGAAAATATCATCCCTGGCAAGGAGTGCATGAGTAAGGCTGTCAAGCGGTTGTTCAAAGACAGCTTTATCCTGACGCAACCCGAATTTCTTTGCCCAGTTGTCAACTGCTGAACCGTTGTAAATAACCGTTTCCAAACGGCAGGCATCGGTAAAATGTACTACGCTTACCAGGGCAATTCCCGCTACTGCCATACCAAAAAGGACAGATGATATTTTCCGTGAAATACTCATCGTGTTTCTTTCAATACCTCTACAACTTTGTTTTTAATGAGTGTAATCGAGCCGGCGCCCATGATGATGACCATGTCACCCGGCTGGGCTGTTTCCCGGACAGCTTCCACGGCATTTTCACGAGCACCTACGAACCTGAAACAGTCAGGTTTTATTTTTTCTCCGTAATCGGCTATCAACTGTGAGGTTACTCCGGGGATAGGTTCTTCACGGGCGGGGTAGATATCGACCAGGATACATTTATCAGCAATGGCAAGAGAGGATGCCAGCTCATGAGCAAAATCTTTTGTTCGGCTGTACAGGTGCGGCTGATAGACAACCAACACGCGACGGCTGTACACATCACGAGCTGTTTTCAGGGTAGCGGTAATCTCCGTTGGATGATGGGCGTAGTCATCGACAACGATAATATCATTTACAGTATCAATAATTTCAAATCTTCGTCCTACTCCGGTGAATGCATTCAGCCCTTCTGCAATATCGGAAAAAGGAATTTCCAGTTCATGACAAGCGGCAGCAGCTGTTAAGGCATTGGCGACATTATGTGTTCCAGGAACATGCAGGTTGATTTCTCCGAGCGGATCGCCGTGGTGATAGACGGAAAACGATGTTTGTGATTCATTCATGGAAACATTCAACGCCCGGTAGTCAGCCTCAACAGCAAACCCGCAGGTCACCGACGGACGGGCTATTTTATCGCGCAGACGCATCAAGCGTTCGTTATCAGCGGAGAGAATGACCGAACCATAGAAAGGAACACGGTTCATGTAGGTGAGAAATGCATTGGTCAAGTCTTCGATGCCATCATAGCAGTCGAGATGATCCGGTTCAAGATTCGTGATAACAGCCATTGTTGGAAACATGGAAAGGAATGAGCGGTCATATTCGTCAGCTTCAGCGACAAGATATTCACCACTCCCTAATGCAGCGCCGGTTCCCAGTTCCGCAACGACACCACCAACGATAATGGTCGGTTGGTAACCGCCCAGTTGGAGAATTTTCCCTATCATCGAGGTCGTCGTGGTTTTGCCATGAGTACCAGCGACCCCGATGGAGTACTTCAGGCGCATCAGTTCCCCAAGCATCTCCGCTCGTTTGATAACAGGAATACCGCGTCGACGGGCTTCGACAACTTCCGGATTATCTTCACCAACAGCCGAAGAAATCACCACCACTTCGGCGTCATCGAGATTGTCCGCCCGATGGTGTGGATACACGGTTATGCCGATGGATGACAGGTATTCGGTGATATCGGTTGCGACATAGTCAGAACCGGTGATTTGAAAACCGAGGTTGTATAGTATCTCGGCAATACCGGACATCCCGGAGCCGCCAATTCCGACAAAGTACAATTTCCTGATTTTTCCAAACATAGTTTTGCTTTTCCCGAATTCAGCCGCAACCAGAGTTTCCGGCTGTACATCTGCTACTTTCAATTATCTGTCCTTCTTTTGCGCACGTTTGCTGTTTTTCTCCAATGTTTTACCTGTTGTCTGAATATGGTGCATGAACACTTTCCGTATTCTTGCTACTTTGGCAAGACCGGTTCCGCCGATACCGATAAACTGTATGTTCCGTCTCTGTCCCATCTTCAATTGCTCACCTTTCGGTTTTCTTGTATCAGTTGGATGATGTCTTCTGCTATGATATCAACCGCCGGTTTTCTGTTTTCGGTCTCCTTAGCAAGAGCTGTTTTCATTTGTGCGTAGCGTTCTGATGAAAGAAGAGCTATCGCTTCAGCAAGAAGGTCGTGTGCATGTAGTTCTTTTTCATCAATGACTGTTGCCAGATTTCGTTTTTCCATATCGCGGGCATTTTTGTGCTGATGGTCACCGGCTGCAAAGGGATAGGGAACAAGGATTGCCGGAATTTGAGAGGCAATCAGTTCCGCCAGGGTCAAGGCACCGGCACGGGCAACAGCAACATCCGCCGCCGCATACAGTTGCGGCATGTTATGTGAAAACGGCATGATAACGCCGATATTGGTTTTATCTTTTAGCTGTGACACAATAGAATCATAATCATGCTTGCCTGTCTGCCAGAGAAGTTGGTATTGGTCTGACAGACTGTTGCTTTGCAAGCTTTTCAACACGGCATTATTCACTGCGCGAGCACCCTGACTGCCGCCGAGAATAAGAATTGTTTTGCGGTCCGGCTCTAATCCCAGTTCATGCAGGGCGTCTTCTCTGTTAATAGCGTTGATAGTTGTTCGTACCGGGTTACCGGTAACCAGCATGTCGGTATTTGCCGGGAGATATTCTTTTGCTGCGCTGAAGCCGAGATAAATGCGCTTTGCCCGTGATGCCAATTGACGCGTGGTAATACCGGGAAACGAATTTTGCTCCTGCAGGACAGTCGGGATACCTTTCCATCCGGCAACTTTCAAAACCGGTAACGCAACGTAGCCGCCGGTTCCCACAACAATGTCAGGAGAGAACCTGCTCAACAGGAGATAGGATTTAATCAATGCTGCTACTAATACAAACGGAACTAACAGGTTCTTTACTGTAAAGGCTCGTACTAATCCCCGTACGTTTATTACATGCAGGGGATAGCCCAGTTGTTTGCGAATCCGGTATTCCAACCCTCGTTTCGTTCCCACAAAACGGATGTCAATATCGGTGTTGTGTCCCAGGAGTTCACGAAGCCGGTCGGCAATGGCAATTGCCGGGAACAAGTGACCACCGGTACCACCACCGGCAAACAGTACCCTGATGGTTGCCGATGTGGTCATGATTCCATCCTCCTTGACAGGTTTAACAATACTGCCACGGCGGCACTGGAGATTAAAAGCGAGGAGCCACCGTATGACATGAAGGGAAGGGGGAGCCCCGTTACCGGCAGCAGGCTGGTAACCACACCGACGTTAATTGCCACGTTTATGAAAAGTGAAAGTGTCATGCCCGATGCCAGCAGGTAGCCGAACTTGTCAGGTTGACGGGAGGCTATTTTCAAACCTCGAATAATCATGTAAAACATCAGCCCTAAGAACATAAGTAGCCCAACTAACCCCAGTTCTTCACCGGCAGCAGCAAATACAAAATCAGTATGGGGGTAAGGGAGGAAGAACAGTTTCTGTCGTCCTTCGCCTAAGCCGATTCCGAAAATTCCCCCGGCACCGAGTGTGAGCGCTGCCTGTTTTGCCTGATAGCTTCCTTTCAAGGGGTCAACAATAGCTGCCAGGTAATCTATCACCCGGGCTTTTTTGTACCCCAGTCCAAACACGAGGAATACCGCAGTAGCTGTCAACGGAATAGCTGCCATCAGGAGATGTTTAATACGGGCTCCGGCAAGGAAAAACATCATGCAGGCTGTGATGAAGACCACAATGGTTGTACCCAAATCTGGTTCAAGCAGTATCAGTGCCAGGGCTGCTCCAATCAGGGGAACATATCGGATGATAATTTCTTTTGTATTTCTAATATCACGGTTACGGTTCGACAATGAAAATGCCAGGTAATACACCATAACAACCTTGAAAAATTCCGATGGCTGCACAGTTATAGAGCCCAACTGCAACCAGCGATGAGCGCCGTTGTAGGGAGTCATAATAAAGACCATACCAAGCAACCCGAGGGTCAGCAGGTACGCCGGGGCGGAAATGACTGCATAGCGTTTCAAGTCAAGACGGCAGATGAATATCATCGCAATAACCGAGAGAAACGCCCATATCAATTGACGGAAGAAAAAGTAGTAATGAGAGCCAAACCGGCTTTCGGCAATCATCGACGACGTCGAATAGACAACTACTAAGCCAAAGACAAGCGAGAGCAGGTATGCAATCAGCAGGTGCTCGTCAATAGAACGCTTATGATGCGACTGTTTTGTTCGCTGTACCATTTTTCAATCGTGCGACCGCATCCTTAAAGACACGACCGCGGTGTTCAAAGTTTTCAAACATGTCAAAGCTCGCACAGGCAGGTGAAAGCAAAACCGTTTCACCCGGCAGAGCCATTTTGTAACAAGCCTGCACGGCATCGACCAGTGAATCGGCAAAAGTCACTGAAAATACCCGGCTTAATGAATTACGAATTTTTTCGCGAGCTTCACCAATTGCTACGATTCCTTTTATTTTCCCTTTGCCATACTGTATCAGTGGTTCGTAGGGTGCGCCTTTGTCTCGTCCACCGAGAATAAGGTAAATCGGCGGTTGAACAGACTGCAAAGCATAGCAAACGGAGTTGACATTGGTTGCCTTGGAGTCATTGATAAATGTAACCCCGTTTACGACTCCGACTCGTTCCAAACGATGCTCTACTCCGGGAAAAGTCGAAAGGACCGAATGCAAAACAGCAGGGGAAACATCAAGCAACGATGCTACTATTGCTGCTGCTGAAGCGTTTTGCAGGTTGTGAGGTCCCGGAATGAGAATGTCGCTGCATTTTATAATCTCTGTTTCCTGCGTCCCTTTGCGTATCCATAGCCGGTCATCTTTGACAAAGGCATATGCTTCCGGTTTATCGTGCACGCTGAAGAACAGTCGGGATGCTTTTGTGCGGATGTGGTCGGAGGTCAGGATGGGATCATCAAGATTGAGAATCAGGTAGTCATCGGCAGTTTGGTTGTCAGTGATACGGTATTTGGCTGCTTTGTAATTTTCAAAACTTCCATGCCTGTCGAGATGGTCTTCGCTCAGGTTGAGAATCATGGCGATATGTGGTCTGAAATCAGCGATGGTTTCCAACTGGAATGTCGATATTTCAACGACGGCAATTCCTTGAGCAGGGATACTATCCGCCACACCGGCAAACGGCTCACCGATATTGCCACAGACAAATGTTTTGTACCCGCCGGCAGTTAACATCTCACCGATTAAGGTAGTTGTTGTGGTTTTGCCGTTGGAGCCGGTAATAGCTACTATCTGTCCTTTGCAGACCCATGAGGCAAACTCAATCTCAGAGAAAACAGGAATCCCTTTTGCACGGATACGTGTTACTATCTCACTTTGCAGGGGGACACCGGGAGAGATGACAATATAATCACTTTCAAGCAAGCGGTCGGTATGCCCTCCCGTTTCATAGGGGATATCAACTTCTTGCAACTGCTTGATACGGTTCCACAGTAATTCTTCACGGCTGGTATCGGATACAAACGGCACTCCTCCCAGTTTTTTTGCCAGCATGGCTGCTGCAATACCGGAACGAGCCATACCGATAATACCAACCTGTCTTCCTTTTATGCGTGCTTCAGTCGTCATCGTACTTTCAATGTAGCTAAGGTCATAAGTGCAAAGAGGGCGCCTACAATCCAGAAGCGCACCACTACTTTTTCTTCGGGCCATCCAAGCAATTCAAAATGGTGATGTATCGGAGCCATTTTGAAAACTCGCCGTCCGCCACGATACCGATAGGACAGGACCTGGATAATAACCGATAGGACTTCAATCACGAACACACCGCCGACAATTACCAACAGCAGTTCTTTCTTCAGCATGATTGCCACGGCTCCAAGAGCGCCACCCAGCGCGAGAGAACCGGTATCGCCCATGAATACTTCCGCCGGATGGGTGTTGAACCAGAGAAACCCTAACGCCGAACCTACCACCGCACCGCAGAACACCGTCAGCTCTCCCGTTCCCGGCAGGTATTCAATCTGTAAATAACTGGAGAAGTCCAAACGTCCCGTAACATACGCTATTCCTCCAAACGTAAGGAAGCAGAGAGCCGATAACCCGATAGCAAGTCCGTCAGCGCCATCGGTCAGGTTTACCGCATTGGATGAGCCGGTGATAACAAGAATGATAAACGGGATATACAACGGACCGAGTACCAGCATGTAATTTTTCAGGAAGGGAATACCGGTTGTACCGTCAAACAGGTTTGCAGGAGTGATATACAGTAAAAGCAATCCGAAAACGATACCGAGAGCTACCTGCCCAAACAATTTCTTCCGCGCAACCATCCCTTTTGGTTGTCCTTTGACTGTTTTCAGGTAATCATCCATATATCCAATAAGTCCCAGCCAGAGTGTGACCATCATTGCCAGCAGTACGAAAACATTGCTCAAATCTGCCCACAGGAGTGTCGGAACAAGAATACCGCCAAGGATAATCAAACCGCCCATTGTTGGTGTTCCGGCTTTTTTCTGGTGTGACTGGGGTCCATCGGAATATATCTTTTCACCGAGATTATACCGTCGAAGCATGCGGATAAAGAACGGTCCCAGTACCAGGCAAATGATAATAGCAGTAACGGCTGCTCCTGCGGTGCGGAAGGTGATATACCGAAACAGGTTTAATCCGGAAATATCGTTTGCCAACGGATACAACAGATGATACAGCATTAGTTCCCCTCCTCACCGCGGAATGAATTCAACACAATTTCCAGCCCGATACCATGTGATGCTTTCAAGTAAACCAGGTCACCGGGGATGAGTAATTCATGGGCAAGCCTGACACATTCATCGGTAGTGGTAACATGGGTAAGCTTATTGTTCGACACTCCGGCTTGCCGGGCTGCATCCCGTATCCAGCGTGAAAGCTTCCCGACGAGGATAGCATGTTCAAATGATAAATCGGCAAGCTGCTTCCCGATTTTGCGATGGTACTGTTCCGCTTTGTCTCCCAGTTCCAGCATATCACCAAGAATAAGAATCCGCCGACCGTTGGTCGGTATTTCCGTAAAGGCTTCTAACCCGACACGCATTGATTCCGGGTTGGCGTTGTAACAATCAGCTATGAATGTTATTCCCTTGATAGTTATGTGTTGTCCCCGAAGCGGTTCTGTCTCCAACGAAAGTGTTTCGGTATCAATGTCAAAAAAGCTGTAGCCAAGTGTACGGACAGTGCTGTATGCTGCCAGAAGGTTATACACCTGGTGTTTCCCCGGTAAAGGCAGCCGGAACCTGTTTTGTTCTATAGTGACAATACTACCGCCGTCTTTATCCGGTTCGATGCTTTCCGGAGAGAAATCCGCCCTGGTGTCAATGGCAAAAGTTATCGGATGGGGGCGAATGTTTTTTGTCTCGGAAAGCAGGAGGGCATCATCGGCATTAATCAGTACGGGAGTATCAGGAGACGATTTCTTCACCAATTCCAGCTTGGCACGCGCAACATCTTCAACCGTCTGTAAGAATTCCAAATGGGATGGTCCGATATTGGTGATAACAATTATATCGGGTTTTACCAACTCGGCAAGCTGTGGCATTTCACTGGTGGTGGAGATACCCAGTTCCATAACGGCAACTTTCGTATCCGGCGGCATACGCAAAAGGGAGAGAGGAGCGCCATAGAGGTTGTTCAAGTTGCCCGGCGAGCGGTAACTGTTGGGCTCAACTGCATGGATAAGTCGATAGGTCAATTCCCGTGTTGTTGTTTTTCCGTTGGAGCCGGTTATGGCGATAAAACGAGCATTGCTTTCCAGCCGATACTGTTCCGCTAAGCGAATCATCGCTTCGTGGCTGTTATGAACGGCGATGACCGGTACATTACCGGGGATATGATTCAGTTTCGGATAATCAAATTCGGCGATAATTCCAGCAGCGCCATTTTCTATTGCCTTGTGGATATAATCGTGACCATCATGATGTTCACCACGAATGGCGATAAACAGCTCGTGCTGATGTATGGTCCGGCTGTCTATCGACACCCCGGTAAACAAGGCACCAGAATGGGTGCTGTTGTACAGCGTTCCATCAATCATGGCTGCCGCTTTTTCAAAAGACAATGTAATCAAGTCCCTTCCGTCACATTCTCTGGTGAATAGCCCATACCCGCCAGCACCTGAAGAGCTTCTTCCGTGTCACTGAACGGATAGCGTTCACCCTTTATTTCCTGGTAGTTTTCAGCTCCTTTACCGGCAAGGAGCACAACATCACCCGGTTTTGCTTTTTCCAGAACCAGTCGAATCGCTTTTTTGCGGTCGAGTTCAATGGTATATTCTTCACCCTGTAACCCCGGTTTTATATCATTGATGATGGCTTCCGGGTCTTCACTGCGCGGGTTATCTGAAGTTATCACTGTATAATCGGCTTTGGTGGTAGCAGCGGTGCCCATAAGAGGACGTTTCCCCGGATCGCGATCACCACCGCAACCGAACAGAATGAGTACCCGTCCGTTTCCCAGCCCCCGGGCAGACTGGCATAACCGTTCGATAGCATCAGGAGTATGCGCAAAGTCAACGATAACAGCAAACGGCTGTCCGGCAACAACAGGGGCAAACCTGCCGGGAATCGGTCTGGCGGCTTCCAAGCCTGCTACCACGGTATCAAAGTCAACACCGCTGGCTAACCCGGCAGCAGCGGCAGCAATGCCGTTGATGAGATTAAATTGTCCGGGGAGATGGTATATCACCGTTTGCATACCCATCGGGGTTACCAAATCAAAAATAGTACGGTCCGGTTGTATTTCATAGTTGGAACAGTACACATCGGCATTGGAGTTTTCCAAAGAGTAGCTCAGGTATGCGGTTTTTATATCTCCAAACAGAACCCGGAACTCAGGGACATCGAGGTTGATGACCGCATAGCTCAAGGGTCCCTGTAATTTTTCAAGCAACTGAGCTTTTACTTTCAGGTATTCGCCCATTGTTTTATGGAAATCAAGATGATCACGGGTAAGGTTTGTAAATACGGCAACCCGGAAATTAATGTGTTCGACCCGTTTCAAAGCCAAGGCATGGGACGACACTTCAATCACAGCATTGACACAGTAATTCTTTTTCATCAAAAACAGCAGTCGTTGCATGTCCAGAGATTCCGGGGTGGTGCGTTCGGCAGGGAAGGTTTCTTTCCCGGTGTCGTAGATAATCGAGCTAATCAACCCGGTTCTTTTTAGCCGTTTCTCAAGGATACCTTTCAGAACATGGCAGGTTGTAGTTTTCCCGTTTGTGCCGGTAACACCGCAGGCTTTCAACTGTTTGCCGGGATACCCATAAAATTTGGAGGAAATATCAGCCATTGCCTGTCGAATATCAGGTACTTGTATATGAGTCAGGGGAGTCTCGAAGTTTTCACGTTCACCCATAACCGCCACTGCTCCGCGAGACCGGGCTTCTTCGACATAGTCATACCCGTCACGCTGGAACCCGGTGACGGCGAAGAAGAGGCTGTGTGGTCGTATCAGGCGTGAGTCGTATTCGATATGTTCAATGGTAATATCGGTATCACCGGTTACCTGTTTCGACTCTATTCCATCTATAAGCTCAGCGAGTTTTATGGTATCCTCCTATATGGGTCGGCACTCGAGCCGACATATTTTTTTGCCGGTGAGTTGTTCACCGGGTTTGATTGATTGTTTCACCACCCGCCCATGACCGGAGACTCTACCTGTTATACCGGCAAAAGCAAGGAATGCCGATGCCTGCCGGATGGAAAGTCCGCGAAGGTTGGGCATACTCAGTGTGGATGTATCCGGTGATTTCAATACTACCAGAACCTGTTCACCGCGAAATACCAACCTGTCAGCCTCCGGGTATTGCCAAACTACGATACCGTCATCCATGTTGGCACGAATGGTAATGTCGTGTTCCTTTGCCATGGCAAGAGCGATATGGTAGTCTCTGCCGACAAGGTCCGGGGTTTCAATTGTTTTCTCTGTCGCTGACTCTGTTTCTTCCAAAGTCTGGTGTGTTACCGCAAAGTAATCAGGATTCAAGACTAAGTACCGTTCGGCGATGCGACGGAAAACAGGAGCGGCAGTATGTCCGCCATAGTGGATAGGTTCCGGTTCCCAGAATACGATAATCCCGGCAACCGAGGGATTATCATACGGAAAGAACCCGGCAAATGATGCCACGAATTTATTTTTGTAATATCCTCGTCCGTTTGTCCTGGGCAATTCTGCCGTGCCGGTTTTACCGGCAATGGCAACGGCGGAAGAGTTTGCTTTTTCAGCAGTACCTCTCTCCACCACCCCCCGAAGGAATGCCTGTAAACTATCGACAGAACTTTTCTTCATCACTCTGCGGACAACTTCCCGGTCGAAGCGCCTGGTAACCTGACCTTCGGAGTTGATATTACATAATACCAGATGCGGTTTTAGCAGTTCACCTCCATTGGCAATAGCAGCAAATGCCATCGCCATTTGTAAACCGCTTACGGCTATCGAATGTCCTATTGATAGTGCCGAGATAGTATAATCAGACCATTTCTCCGGGCAGAAGACTCGTCCCCGTGTTTCTCCGCCAAGACCGATACCGGGTTTTTCACCAAACCCGAACCGTCGGGCGGTTTCATACAGGGCATCTCCGCCGAACTCTATGGCATGTTTTGCTACGCCGATATTGCTTGAAAGCTCGATAATCTGTCGGAATGACAGCCATTCATGTTTTTTATCGTCATGCAGTATGCGTTTGCCTAATTTCCATTTTCCCTTTTCACAGTATGTGCTATCAGAGAAATCAATAATTCCTGCATCGAGCATACCTGCTACGGTAATCGCTTTGAAGATGGAGCCCGGTTCGAACTGATCGGTCACCGGGCGAAGTTTGACCGGTTTCATGGGGTGTTGTTCGGAAGGGTCATAATGCGCCATTGCCAACACCTCACCAGTGTTGCAATCTACAAATACACCCATACCGGCTTTGGCATTGAAAGTGTCCACACCCCTGCGAAGCTCTTCTTCCAATACCTCCTGGAAACGCCAGTCAATAGTAAGAATGACAGACTGACCGGGAACCGGTTTGACTAGAGCGGTTTCTTTTATCCGGTAGAGATTTCTCAGCCCATCGCGTCGAATATCCGCCCAGCCTTTTTTCCCGGCTAAGATTTTGTTGCAGGTTAGTTCTATGCCTGCCTGACCGTTATTATCAATATCTGTAAACCCGAGAATTTGTTTGCCGATTGTTCCCCAGGGATACATACGTTTTGTTTCCTGCCGTAAGTGTAATCCCTTGGGAACGGTGGTGTCGTTGTCCAGACGGTCGGCAAGCTCATCGGAAATGTGGCGTTTAATCCAGCGGAATTTACGGACTTTTAATCCATACCGTGACTCAGCCGTTCCCGGTTTGAGATTGAAGAGTTTTTCGAGATACCGACTGACTTGTTTGAGCTCTTTATGGCTTAAAGCATATACATAGAGTGAAGAACGGCTAATATTGTCGGCAACAATCCGGCCATTCCTGTCATAGATTATCCCGCGTCCGGCAGGAATGCCAACTTTGCCGCTTGACTGGTGTTTGACAATCTCACTGTATTGTGATGATTTAAATACCTGCAAATGGATAAGGCGCGCGACAGCGACAGCGAAGAACAGGCAGACTGCCAAATACAAAAGACCCAGGCGAATACGTTCCGAGCGGGTTCGCTTCATTTATACCCCCCTCGATTGGCAAGGGAGTCAATGGTATAGTTGCGTAGCTGTCCTGCTGCGACCTGGTCTTTCGTTACTGTGGGGAGATATCGTGTCATGCGGCGAATGGCTGAAAGAACAAGAGAGACATCATCGATTTGCGCTTTTTCTGTATGTGAGCGCTTCAGGGTAAATAAACGCTCTGCAGGAACAGGAACTAATCCAAGAGAATCGGAAGCATATTTTTGGATACGTGATGCTTTGGACAGGGCAGCAATTTCAGAGTTCACTTTACGGGCGTCGTCGGCAAGCATGGTGTTTTCTTTTCTCAGCAATGACACTTCATGAACCAGGTCAAGCACTTTCACTCGCTGCCAGATGTGTATTCCGGATACCATCAAGACAACAGTTGCCAGGATTGCCCATTGGAAGTATCTGTGTCGGCGTATCCGGTTAATCCATGAGGAGCGTATCCTGGTTGTTTCACTGAATTTCCTGACAGCCTGTTTCATTCCGCAATCCTTTCCAGTACCCGCAAGCGGGCAGAACGAGCTCTTGGGTTTTCTGCTATCTCCTTATCATCCGGGACAACGGATTTGCGGGTGATAATTAGGGCAGAAGGTGTATGTCCACATACGCAAACAGGCAGCTCCGGCGGACAAATACACCCTTTCGCTTCCTGCTGGAAAAAACGTTTTACAATACGGTCTTCAAGGGAGTGATATGGAATAACCGCCAGTCTGCCACCCTGTTTTACAACCGAAAAGATATTCGGTAATGCCTGTTGCAGTGTTTCCAGCTCCCTGTTGACAGCAATCCTCAGAGCCATGAAAATGCGGGCGCAAGCTTTATGCTGGTAGGGGGGATGGACGACGTTGGTGATTATTTCTGTCAGCCTGGCTGTTGTTTGAATGGGAGTCTTGTCTCGTTCGGTGATGATTGCTTTGGCAATCCGGGCAGCCTGTCGCTCTTCGCCGTAAGAGCGAAAAATATGTGTCAGCTCTTGTTCGCTGTACGTTTGAATAATTTCCGCTGCCGTCATCCCATCTGCCTTTTGATTAAACCGCATATCCAGCGGTCCATCACTTTGAAACGAAAACCCGCGACCGGCGTCATCAAGCTGTAACGATGACAATCCGAGGTCCAGCAACACACCATCAAAGGTGGTATCCGGAAATCCCGCTACCACCTTGCGAACATCCGCATAGGTTGCATGTTCAATCCGAACTGTTTGCGCACAGGCTGCTGTTTCCTTTCTTGCAACTGCGGCTGCTTCCGGGTCCTTGTCCAGACCATACAACCGTGCCGATGATTTAAGCCCGGCAGACAATGCTTTGATATGTCCGCCGGCACCAACTGTCAAATCGAGATAGGCCCCCCGAGGATCCCTGACTAAAAAAGATACTATGGCACCAGTCATCACCGGCTGGTGCATTCCATTACTCCTGTTGACCACTATGGCTCGGGAACAACTCCTCGGCTACTTCCTCGTAGCTCTTGTCAAACTGTTCCATGTAGTCATCATGGCGCGTGGGGTTCCAGATCTCGATCCATCGATTTACTCCGGTAACCAATACATCCTTCTCCAGTCCAGCTACCTTGATGAGGTGGGACGGAATCAAGATGCGGCCATTCCGGTCGGGTGAGACCGTCGCCGCCGCTTCATATAACCGACGGCTAAAATAACGAAAATCTTTGCGGGTAAATGAGAGCTCAGACAGGCGGTTCTGCAGGTTTCGCCACTCCAGTTCCGGGTATAAACACAGGCAGCCATCAAGACCGGCAGTCAAAATTGGAGAGACCCCCAACATCAACCTGCCATCAGAATCTACGACATTGCGAAGTTTGGCTGGAAGTGAACACCGTCCCTTTTCATCCAAAGTGGTGTGGTATTGTCCGTAGAATCCGCTCATCAGTTTATTTTATCCCTTATTTACCACCATCACCCATATTTTACCCTTATATAACACTGCCCCCTATTGATGTCAAGAGGATTTTTCGGGAATAAACCCAAAAAAACAGCTGGGTAACTCAAAATATTACAATAAGTTTACAAAATAATTTATTGTGTGGCACTCTAATTGCTTAGTGGTAAATGTCTTGAGTCTGTGTTTTTTTGGTTGACAAATGTTGGTTCAGGGGAGAGAGGGCGAAAAAA
>JAJRZL010000053.1 GCA_024275255.1 Candidatus Zixiibacteriota bacterium
ACATACTGATTGCCAGCCAAAAATATACTAATTCAATCGTCTTTTCTTTGCAAACAGACTTGCTTCAAGGAAGAAATCTGTTAAATTGAAACCTGTTTAACTGTTAGTATATTAAACCAGGAGCGTTTACGATAGATACGTACGATATTGTTATTATTGGTGGGGGACCGGGAGGTTACACCGCAGCCATCAGAGCCGCAATCAAAGGGGCATCAGTCGCCGTGGTGGAGATGGATAAGCTTGGCGGTGTTTGTCTTAACCGGGGATGTATTCCCTCAAAAGCCTTGATTGCCTCGGCTGTTCAGTACGATAAAATCAAAAAAGCGGAAGAGTTCGGCATCCGGCTAACTTCTCCCCCTGTATATGACTGGACTGCCATGCGTGCCCGTAAAGATAAAATCGTCGGGATGCTGGTTGGTGGTATCGGACAGCTTTTCAAATCACATGGGGTTACCCATTACAACGGGTTTGGAAAAATCAGCAGGACCGACGAGGTAATGGTTATTGATGAAGACGGCAAAGAAACAACACTGAAAGCGAAAAATATCATTATCGCTACCGGTTCCCGTTCCCGGAACCTTCCCCCGTTTCCTGTTGACGGCAAACGTATTTTGAACTCCGACCACATGTTTGAGCTGGAAAACCTGCCGAAATCAATACTGATTATCGGGGCAGGGGTTATCGGATGCGAGTGGGCATGTATGTTGTCAATGCTTAATGTTGAAGTTACGGTTGTGGAATTACTAGAACATGCTTTACCGCTTGAAGACAGCGGAGTGGGGAAACTGTTCGAACGGGAATTGAAAAAGCTGAAAGTAACTCTCCATACAAAGACATCGGTAGAGTCTGTCCAGCCATCACCTGAAGGAGTGGCGGCAAAACTTTCCAATGGTTCTGTTATCGAAACAAACCAGGTACTGGTTGCCGTGGGACGAGCATTCAACACCGAAGACATCGGGCTTGAAGAAGTGGGTATCAAACTGAATAAAAACGGCTCCATAAAAACCAATGCCGAGATGCGTACCAATATCCCCAATATCTTTGCCATCGGTGATGTTCGTGGTGAAATCCTGCTGGCATACACAGCCGTACATGACGGAGCGGTTGCGGTCGATAATGCGCTTGGAGGAAAAGCAAAAAAGAATTACCTCGGCGTGCCATCGGTAATTTTTACTCATCCCGAAGTCGCTACGGTGGGACTTACAGAAGCGGAAGCTGCTGAAAAAACTGAAATTGCTATCGGGAAGTTCCCGCTTCGGGCGCTGGGAAAAGCACATACCGAAAATGAAATTGCCGGTGAAGTAAAGGTTATTGGTGACAAGAAGACGGACAAACTGCTTGGTGTGCATATTATCGGTGTACATGCTACGGAAATAATTCACACTGCGGCTTTGGCAATTAACCGTGGGATGACGGTGAAACAACTGGGCTCATTAATCTATGGCCACCCGGTGATATCCGAATCGATTATGGAAGCAGCCCATGATTTGCATGGTGAATCGGTTCATCTGGCAAAGAAACGAAAATAAAGAGAGGAGAAAATACAGCGATATTCCTTTATTTCGCCGTCCCTGTTCTTCCTTTTGTTTTTTAGATATTGGTCAGGACCACAAGGGTCCTGACCCACTATAAAACAGCCAATGGCTGTGTCACCTTTTTTTCTCTCTTGAAACTTTTCAACATTCTTTATATACCGGGTATTTTCTTTTGAGAAAAAATAGTATAATATATACTCAGAACACATACCCTAACGATGGCAGGTGACATATGAGTTGGAATGGACCAGTAAATAATATCGGTGAATGCCGGTACGAGATACCAAAATCGTTTTCAAGCTCAGAGATGAAACAACTTGGCTTGAACATGCAGGTTCCGGGATTGATATTTACCGACAGCAATATGCTTGATGCCATCAAACGTGATGATTCCCTGTTTCAGGTTGTCAATGTTGCCACCTTACCGGGAATAGTGGGACATTCTATTGCCATGCCGGATATTCATCACGGGTATGGATTCGCCATTGGTGCCGTAGCAGCATTCGACGCCAGCAATGGTGTTATCTCCCCCGGTGGGGTAGGGTATGACATCAATTGCGGGGTACGATTGATGCGTAGTAATTTGACAATCAAAGATATTCACTCACGCCTGGAAAAACTGGTTGATACCATGTTCAACAATATCCCTTCAGGAGTCGGTTCCACCAGCAGGATTACACTCTCACGCGACGAAATGGACATGTTGCTGGCTGGGGGAGCGCGCTGGGTGGTTACCAAAGGGTATGGCTGGGAAAGCGATTTGGAAACAATCGAAGAACATGGTTGTCTTGAGGGAGCGGATCCGGACTTGGTGAGCAAAGAAGCCAAGAAGCGCGGCTCGAACCAGGTCGTAACCCTTGGGGCGGGAAATCATTTTCTGTAAATACAGCGAGTAGATGAAATCTATGACAAAGAAGCTGCCGAAGCGTTTGGAATAACTGACATCGACCAGATTACTATAATGATTCATACCGGTTCTCGTGGCTGCGGACATCAAATCTGCACTGATTACCTTGAGGTGATGCGTCGGGCTATCAAAAAATACGGGATTGTACTGGTTGACAAACAACTATCCTGTGCCCCATCGTCATCGCCCGAAGGACAGCTGTATTTTTCCGCTATGAAAGCCGGAGCCAACTTTGCCTGGGCAAATCGCCAGATGATTATGCACTGGGTACGGGAGTCGTTTGAAGCTGTTTTACAACAACCAGCCGAAAAACTGGGGTTGCATCTCATATATGATATTGCTCACAATATCGCCAAGTTGGAAGAACATGAGGTCGATGGCAAACGGCGACAACTTTATGTCCACAGAAAAGGAGCTACCCGGGCATTCGGTCCGGGACATAAGGAAATACCGGCACAGTATCGCCATATCGGACAGCCCGTGCTGATTCCCGGGGATATGGGGACAGGAAGCTACCTGCTGGCAGGGACCGAAAAAGCGATGAAGGAAACTTTTGGCTCCTCGTGTCATGGAGCAGGCAGACAACTATCCCGTCATGCTTCCGTCAAGCGACATCGTGCCAACCAGATTATGGCTGAGCTGGGGCATAAAGGAATCTACCTGAGAGCAAAGAGTAAACGAGTAGTAGCCGAAGAAGCTCCCGATGCGTATAAAGATATTGATGAAGTAGTGGAAATCACCCACAGAGCCGGGATAGCAAAAAAAGTGGCACGAATGAGACCGGTAGGAGTAGTAAAAGGATAAATTTAGGAATATAGTACCAGTAAAAAAAGAGTTGATTTCGATATCTCCTGTTTTTTCTGAAAAGCCCGACTATCTTTTATAGCAGGGGAAAACGGGCAAAACGAACGACGCAATTATTGGCTGAAACAATCAGATAGCCAGTACCCGGGAACCTCAGCACTATCTTGACATCACTCATCAGCAATCATTCTTTATACCGGAAGAAATGAACAATCAAACCAGATAAGGCAGATACTATGGATATTCAAACCTTTTGGAATCAGGCAATAGAATGGTCAATAACAATCGGGTTGCGGTTAGCACTCATTGTTGTGCTATCCCTTGTTGCCATCCGTGTCATTCGCATGGTTGTCAACAAACTGTTCAAGTCTCTCAA
>JAJRZL010000054.1 GCA_024275255.1 Candidatus Zixiibacteriota bacterium
AGTCAACCAGATATGTTAAATCACCAATATTAATCCCACCTGAACAGGTCACATCGGCTAATTCCTCAGGTACTGCTGGAGGTCCGCCATTGAATAGATAATCCACCAAATAGGTAACATCACCAATAGTGATTCCGGTTGTACCATCGATATCACCATGAGTTTGACAAACAGAAATGGTACAATTATTCACAGCCGGTTCATATATCAAGAGGGGCCAGCTAAATGTAGGTTTATAATTCAGGTATCCGTCAAAACGTATCGTTGTACTCTGTCCTGCCAAAGCATTGGGAGCAACGGTGAAGTAAAGAGTTACAACCGGACCTTCACCTGAGGGAAGGTTGGGAGATGTTCCACTATGAGAACAGAAGAGGGTTATGGTCTTTCTCTTATGGAGAGGGTCACTGTTTACATATCCCTGGTCTTCAAAATAATCGGTCCGGCAACCGACAGTTGAAAATGAATCAAGAGTCAACTCCAAATCACCATCATATTCAACCGGTATCTCGAGATAACTCAACGGGACATGATTAATAGCTGAGACCACTACTTCTATGGCGCTACTCCGTTGGGCGGTTTTATCAGAAGAGAACAGCGTATCAGCCAGTGCCATGACATAATTTGGTTTTGAGCGGGTTCTATAATCTCCACCGCCGACATCAACCTGTACCGATACATCGTACATACCGGGAGCGGTATAGGTGTGAGTAGGCGACTGCACAAAAGCCGAATCACCGTCACCAAAATCCCATGCCCATGCCTGCACATCCAAACCGGAAATACCAGTGAAATTCACATCGAACGGCACCCACCCGACAGTTGTATCGGCATCGAATGTTACCCCACCGACATAATCTACAAAGCAGGCGGCATATCCGATCTCAGAACAACCGTATGGAATCCGCATATATCCGCCGTCTTCCCCCCAACCGGGTCCCCAGGAGTTACGCATAAACCATACACCTTGAGCTCCCTGAGTATCATCCCAGCCGACCAGTACAACAGCATGGTTTATCGTGCCACTGGCACAGCCGTTAAAAACACCACCGGAGTATGCCTGAAAGGCACTGTTCACATATACACAAACAGAAATGGGACCGTACTGCATAATTGCCTGTTTCATCTCTTCAACAGTCGGAATATCACTTCCATTTCCGATATATGCCCAGCTGGCTATGGTATACGGATGAGGAACCGGACAATTACAAGGAGCATCCCACCCGGCATAAGGATAGTCTGACTCCAGCACAGCTCCAAATTCTCCACAAGGGTCACTCTTCCATTGATGGTAATCATGAGCGAACCACCCGCCATCACATCCCCAACCGTTATTGTTACAACTTACCAGCCATTGCTCGGAGAGGTCAACAGTTACTCCATCCTGAATTTTAATGGCACATTCAAGGGGACCAACAGTACCGAAAGCCCAGCAGCTTCCACACCCTCCCTGATTTTTTACAGGGGTGCACCCGTCATAATCACGCCAATCGAATCGTTCGGGTAAATCGACTTTATCGGTAAACGTAACAAACCGGGCATGTTCGCGCCAGTTTTCCGGTTCTTTCATCCCACACAATTGTTCCAGTGAATACTGGGTGGCATTATTTTCACTGACAGTAAAAGTCCATCCCTCTTCTACCGCCTGTTTTTTCAGCTTGTTAATATCGTCCCTGGTCAACTGCGCATAAGCAGGCACAACCGACAAGAAAATGATTGTGATAATCAGAATGGCCGGGATGAGTTGTTGTTTATCCCATAGTTGTCGTTGCATATTTAGTCCTTTCCTCTCGGGCGGTATGAAAGAATGATAATCATGGTAAGGTTACTATATTCATTATGGGATGTCGTTATATCCCATTCATGAGTAATCGTATACAAAATTGTATTTTTTATCATACACCAAGGATAATATAGTATATTATTTCAAGTTGTCCATATAAAATTTACCAACTACTTGACATGATATCATAACCCTGAATTAAAAAGAAACGGGAAGCGAAATCTTCCCGTTTCTTATAAAACACCTGTGATATACTGACTATGGACATGCCGGTGGTTCCGGTCCGCCACTGAAAAGATATGCAACTAAATATGTTAAATCAGAAATATCAATCGGTCCACTGGGTCCGACCAAACCATCTACGTTACCTTCCTCATCACAAGGAGGCGGAGGACCACCGCTAAACAAGTAATCTACCATATAGGTTAAATCTGAAACATCAATCGGACCCGCCGGCATTACAATTCCATCGATATTACCACGATGCAAACAACAGGAATATGATACCGTACCGAGTACCGGTATGGGATTACATTGTGCTATACTACCGTAGAATAAGGGACTGTATGACAAGTATCCATCCAGTTCCACAGTATCAACCTGTTCACTGGTTGCTGTCCAGGGAATATGGAAATACAACTTCAACACTGGTCCACTTCCTGCGGGAATATCCTCAACCGTATTCTGTAATTGAATAGTATAACGTTTATTATTCGGGTCGGAATGGATTCGTGTTTGAATGTCACATGTTTCCGTACGACACCCAACAGTTGAGAACGAATCGTATGTCATTCCCAATGTACCATAATATTCAAATGGAATTATCATCTGTTGCAGTGGGAGGGTATTTCTGCCATAAATAACCATTTCCGCAGAACTGGAACCGGCTCCGATAGTATCCCGCGCAACAAGGGTATCGGCAAATACAAGGATGTATTCGGTACGTCTGATAGAAAGTGTATCTCCCCCCGTATCAACAACGAAAGAAACATCGTAAAGTCCGGGAGTGTTATACGTATGAACCGGGTTCATAACCGTATCGGTTTCACCATCTCCAAAATCCCACAGACAGCTGGCGACATTATATTCCGATGTCCCGGTAAACTGTACGGAAAAAGGCGCCCAGCCAACAGTTGTATCTGCCGCAAGCATGACTCCTTTATCAGGGACAATGTCCGTAATCATAAATTCATTGAGCTGATCACAGTTTTCCACAGGGCAGTAATAATTATCAAGCGTGTACCATGTCGTATGACCATCATCCCAGCCATAATTCATGTGATATTGCCGCAGTCCACCGGTATCCCGCCATCCGTCACAGACAATAGCATGAGCCGTGATATAGTACTCTATCGGTTGGTTTTGATTTATCTGGTCCTGAATCAAGGTAAACCATGTGGTGGAATTGTAACTGGAACGCCAATACTGGTTCCAGCTATTCCGATACCGCAAATGTTCCGCCCATCTATCCATACTTGCGGGCACATCACTCGGATAAACCCCTGAACCGCAGGCGCCATAGTCCATTTCAAAGATTATCCCAACTTCATAACACAGCTCCGATAATGCCTGCTGTTCTTCGGGAGTACAACCGACATGACAATTATCAGCCATATTATCCCAGTCATACGGATCAGAGAAATCCGCAGATAGGGTCGCACCTCCGGTATAGCCGCCGGTACAGGAGTAATCACCTCCCCAATAATAGCTGTAATCTCCATAACCAAACGGAGGCCATTGATGATATGCTATTATTTGTGCCGCTGCTGTGGCAACACATCCCACAACACATCGGTATCCCTGATACCCAATCGGACAAAGCTGATTATACGGATCTCCCTGATGCCACGAAGTAGTCAGCAATGGTCCGACTTCTGTCATTGGCTCCAGGACTTTTGTATTCAGGTTATCCTGAAATGTTTTCAGCGATACGTTATAATAATCCCACTGCTGTTTATTGATGGCATCAAACACAGGGGTTCCTTTGGTGGGTTGAGATATCTCCATGCTACCATACGCTTCAACAAACATCCTGACCCTATCATGGAGAACATCCTTTATCAACTGTCCCATACCTTCAGAGTTCGTTAAAACAAGCTCAGATGTTTCTGATGACAGTTTTATTGGCGGAAGTTCTTTTAACACCGGTACAACAACATATCCACTCGGTGAAATTGAATATTTTTTACCGATAACAGTGTCGTTTACGATAATATCTTCGACACCGGCAATTTGTGGGGATGTTGAACCAGCCCATGAGCCATGTTGCGCCACCATATAAATGAGCCAGTTCTGACAGACCTGCTCCATTTCCCGGCTTGTTGCAACCTCAGACCGTATGTTAACCGGCAGCAACAAACCGACAAATATTACAAACAAAACTAAAACCATTCCCCTCTGTCGGCATGAAGAATTCACATTTACCTCCTGTTTTTCTCCTGTCAAAGCAGACAAGTTGTTTTATGTAGTATTATCGTCGCAGATAGTCTCTTCAAAACCTGTATTGTGACAAATAGTAGTATGCATTTGGAGTAATTATGCCCACATGGAGTCATATATCTGCATGTCCATGTAAATATATGCAATTATTATGGCTTGCACAAATACTATTTTCCATATAACAGACTATTCTATAGATAATAAATTATTGCAGATAATCGCAGAATCTGCGATAGATAGCATATTAGCAGGAATGTTTACTTAGCAGAAGAACTTTTTCTTTTCATCCGCAATAATGATTTTCGGCTTAATGTTGTTCCCCGACAAGATGACGCCCCGCAACGACACTCATAGAATTTCTTAATATCTTTAGTCAATAGTTCTTCTGCTTCCAGATTATAATCGTATGTCAATTCTACCCCAGGCTGTATATTCTTGATAGCATAAATATAAATCCGCCCATCCTCATTGACCGATTCGCAATTTGGCTCGCAGGAATGATTGATATATTTTGCTTCGTTGCCATAACGACCGGCATCGATGGAATACTCATCATCAATCCCAAATAAAAAGGTATGGTGCTTCTCCATATTGTTTTCGTCGTAGCGGCGGCTCTCCTCTTCCCGGTCGATAATCTCCCCCACATATTCGATAATTCGCTGCCCTTTTCGAATCCTTTTCACTGCAAATACACCTTTGCCATGAATCGATGACCGTCGGACTTCAACAAGGTGATTTTTACGATGCCTTTTTCTTAATGTCGTTGTCTTTTTCAAAGCTGCTTTCTGTTTGCTTACCTGACAGACCAATAAACTGTTTATTTCGGATGGGGAGTATATAATAAAACAGAACGATATGCAACTACGGACAAGGTGGAGGAGATGCCCCTCCCTGCCAGAGCATCGCTACCAGATAGGTAACATCAGCAACATCAACCGGACCCGCCGAACCTGTAATA
>JAJRZL010000003.1 GCA_024275255.1 Candidatus Zixiibacteriota bacterium
CACCTGGGCTCCAATAGATAGATCAATGTTGTAAATCTGGGCAATAAAGAGCGCGGCTACCGCTTCATAGAGTGCCGTCCCATCCATATTGATAGTAGCCCCGAGCGGTAAAACAAATGAAGCTGCCCCGGAGTCCACGTTATTTTTATCTTCAACACATTCCATCGTAACCGGTAATGTTGCGGTAGATGAGGCGGTTGTAAATGCAGTTGTGAGTGCTTGTCCCATGTTGAAAAAATAATGTATCGGTTTTTGCTTACCGAAGATTTTTAATAATAAAGGTAACATGACGACAGCATGGATAAGGAGACCAAAGATAACAGTAAAAGAATACCACCCCAAACTGCTGACAAGCTGACTGATAGAATCATGTTGTTCAGCGACAATGCTTCCGATAAGAGCGAATACCCCAATAGGACCAAACCAGATAACCAACATTACAATTTTCATCATGACAGCATTGATACCGACAAAGAAATCCAGAACCGGTTTACCGACATTACCGATAGAGGTCAGGATACCGCCAAATAACAGTGAGAAGACGATAAGCGGGAGAATTTGTCCTTCTGAGGCAGCTTTGAATATATTGGCGGGAATAAGCCCGGTGACAACATCTATAAGTGTCTTCCCACGGCTGGAATCGACAATATCGGGGATATGCCCGCCGAAAATCTCAACTCCCGAACCAGGTTTGACAAGATTGACAAGGACAATACCTATTAATACTGATATTCCGGTGGTGGTCAGGTAATATGCCAGTGTTTTTAGGCTGGTACGCCCCAATTTCCGGATATCCCCCAGGGAAGCCACTCCGACTATCATCGAAGCCACGACAAGCGGAACAACCACCATTTTCAGGGCATTCAGGAAGATTGTACCGAGAAACTTGATATCCAGCATAAAATCACCGAAAAAGTAGCCGCAAACAGCTCCCAGAACCGCCCCTGCAATCATACCGATAAGGATAAGAGTATTTGCTTGTTTATTCACCGGTTAGCTCATCTCTATTGGTTTGTTTGTTTGATCAGAAGTATACAATCAACACTGCTTGAGAACAATAATTAAAAAAAGGCTGTTTTCGGCGGTTTTACCGCTGAAACAGTGCCTTTACAACAGGAAAACCACCTAAAATCAGTATCATTTCAGCCGATAATAATTAGGTGAAGTAGAATTAAGATAATTTGAAAGGAACTATTTTGTATAAAATCGAAAAGCGGGACTATGGGTTCAAATTAACTTTTTCAGGCATCATTCAGAAAGATGAGATGTTGCAGTGGCTTGAAGATTCCAGGGAAGCGCTGGCGAATATACAAAATGAGTTTTATGTATTTGTTGATATGCGTGGGTTGCATACTCTTCCGCCTGATTCCCAGGTTTATATGAAAGAAGGGCAGCAATTGTACCTGAACAAAGGCATGCAACGTTCAGTGGTTATTACAGATTCAGATTTGAACCGATTGCAATTTATACGAATAGCCAAGCAAACCGGGATATTTCCGGGTGAAAGATACATTGATGCTGCTGTTTACAACAACTGGGAAGAGATAGGGTTAAATTGGATTCTCAAAGGTATCGAACCCGAAGAGACAAAGCAGAAGGTGTCATAAAATTTCGGCAGGGTATTCGGAAGCCGATGGGAGAATCAGGGCTCATCGGCTTTTTTATATTCCTGGGTATGATGATGTAACATATAATAATCTTATTGCAGGTAGATTGGGGTTGCCGGATATCAGCATTGTTTTCATTTGACAACATAGCCTTGTTGGTTATCTTCACGAATCAATGAAAAGAATATCTTTCATACTATGTATCATACTGTTGGCTACAGCCCTACCGGCTCATGCCCAGCGTTCTATCGTTGCCAGTAAGTCGTTTTCCGATTTCCGTTCGGTTGGTGAGCTTCGTGTCTGGACTTTTCTTATGAAAGATTCCGTCATCGGCAGGCTGTCATCAAAAGTTATCGGTACAAAAGAAATCAACGGTGAAAAC
>JAJRZL010000055.1 GCA_024275255.1 Candidatus Zixiibacteriota bacterium
ACATGCCTGTGATGGCAACGGGAAATCAGGGGTAACCGTGCCGACAATTATCATATCAATATCTTCCGGCGCACAGCCCGCCATATCAATGGCGTTTTTTGCCGCTTCCACAGCCATATCCGAGCCAGTTATTTTTTCATCAGCAATACGCCGTTCTTTGATACCGGTACGGGTAACTATCCATTCATCCGAGGTATCAACCAGCTTTTCGAAATCAGCGTTCGTCATCCGTCGGGGTGGAACATACGAGCCGGTCCCGATTATTTTTGCTCTTATTGTTTGAGCCATTCCCTTGTCCAAAATGATTGGTTCTCAGTTCATTATGAATGCGTGTATTAATCTTCTTCGATACCATTTCCCACGCAACAGAAACAGCATTACTTATTGCCCGGGCACTTGAGGAACCATGACAAATAATCACGGCACCATTTACTCCCAATAGAGGCGCTCCACCCGCCGCTGCATAGTCAAACCGGTTTCTCATCCGACGCAAAAACGGCAACAGCAACATGGCACCAAAACGGGAGAACACATTGGTTTGTATCTGTCGCTGCATAGCACTGACCAGCATCGGTTTAATAGATTCGGCAAACTTCAACAGGATATTCCCGGTAAATCCATCCGTCACCGCCACATCGACCGAACCGGAGAGAATATCACGCCCTTCTATGTTACCTACAAAGTTGATATTAGTTTCCTGAAGCAGTTTACGGGCATTAAAAATCAATTCGTTTCCTTTACTGCGTTCTTCACCGATAGAAATCAACCCCACTCGCGGGGATTCCAGGTTAAACATCACACTCGAATATACCGACCCCATCACAGCAAACTGCGACATGTGATGTGGTTTGCAGTCAACATTGGCGCCTACATCGAGGACAATAATCGGTCTTCCCGAAGATGTTGGAAATACAGTGGTAATAGCCGGACGGCTTACTCCTTCGATACGTCCCAACGTAAACAACGAGGTTCCCATCACTGCTCCGGTATTTCCGGGAGAAACAAATGCGTCGGCTTCACCTTCTTTCACTTTCTGCAATCCCACGGCAATGGAACTGTCACGCATCCGCACCCCCTCCTTAGCGGAAATGTGCATGGGGACTTCGGTCTCAGCATGCAGTATTTCAACATTCCCAGGGACATCGGTTTGTTTATCAAGGACAGGTTCAATAACTTGCTTCTGTCCACTCAGAATCAAACGGAACTTATCATGATACTGTTGAGCAACCGAGAGACCGCCCAGTATAATTTCTTCAGGTCCCTTATCAGCCCCCATCACATCAAGCACTATCGAATGTTTGTAGTCCGAAGTCACTTGAGCTCACTCTCCGATCCCATCATCATACACTGTGTACGAATGTCTTACGATACTTCCTTTGCCTCCAATAATTGCCGACCTTTATAGTATCCACAACTGGGGCATACATGGTGGGGCAGTCGGGGACTGTGGCAATGAGGACATTCACCGACGTTGGGTGCGGTAATTGTCCAGTGAGTACGACGTTTACGTCCGCGAGCTTTGGAATGACGCCGTTTGGGATGTGCCATGATGTTATCCTCTATTTTCCAAATTATTATTTCTCAGCAGGTCACGTAAACCTGCCCATCTCTCATCTATCTTTTCAACCTGACAACCACAGGCTCCTTCGTTCAAATCAGCACCGCAATGAGAACAGAGTCCTTTACAGGAGGGAGAACAAATCGGCATCATGGGGACTGCCAGCATTACTGTTTGCCGTACAATATCCGTTATATCCGCTTTGAGTTCATTCCCCTGAAAAAACACATAATCCTCATCATCAACCGCTTCCTTCAGATACCTGTCATGAGCCTCCATGGAGCAGATAATAAAATCCATCTCACCGGTCAGTTCAATATCAAATTTCTTCAGGCAGCGAACACATTCCAGTTGCAGGTTTGCCTGCAATGTCCCCCGGCAGTAATATTCATCACTGCTCCGGTGGATATTCAAATGTATTACAACTTCATTCACCCCGTTGACACTGTCATACTCAACCGCAATTTCGCCGGGCTCAGCATACAAACAGGTCTGTACGGGAAAAGTTTCAAACTCCCTCAGATACAATACCATAGCCACAAATTGTAATGAGTTACAAGCTAAAAGTCAAGGACAAATCCATACATGAAGATATTGCAATACAAGAGCTTACAAGTCCATTTCAATACCCGCCCCTCCAACAGACACCTCTTTTATCAAAAATACTCTTTTCTCTACTTTTCCAACAAATAATCTATCTGAAATCAAACGGAAGGTACTACCCTGAAAACTTTCTTTTCAACACAAAAATTCAAAAAACTTATAAAAGAATATCAACAGAAATAGCACCAGTCCACCTCCCCGGAGTATTTTCAATACTTTTGTATCATGAAATCGTGGAGGAGCTTTCCCCTGCCGAACAGACCAAAAAACCCGCGCATAAAGCAGAGTCGAAACAACAACAAGTATAACCGTTGCCCAGGTGGTCAGTGTTATTCCAAAAGGAAAACGGTACACATAACTCCCGATTAAAAAAGCAATAGCAGTAAACGCATACTTTCCGGTTAAATTGGAGGGGACCACAACCTTCCGACCACCAAGCAACAGCAAACCGGCAAGCAGAATGAGACCATCTCTCCCAATGATAATTCCTGCCAGCCATATCGGAAAATCACGGTACAGTATCAACAATATCACCAACACCCCCGCCATGATTTTATCCGCCAACGGATCAAGAATCCGTCCCAGCTCACTTGTTTGTTTCAGACGACGCGCAAGGAACCCGTCAAGCCCGTCCGTAATACCGGCCAAAATGAGTAATAGGGCGGCAATATGAGTCGCATGGAGCGTATTCTTTGACAGGTAATACCCGACCAACGGTGTCAGCAAAACCCGGGATATACTGAGCAGATTGGGGAGTTGTCGTATTTCCCGTATTTGCATGTTGTCCCCACCGAGCCGTTATAAAAGCGCTTCCAAGGCTTTTTTCAACTTTTCAGGTATCGCAACAGGTCTCTGGTTCTTTTTTTTGATAACAACATGAATAGTGTGCAACCGGGCAATAACAGTTCCATCCAGTGTTGCCAATTGATAACCAAGTGTAAAAGAGGTACGCCCGATGTTATCTGCCTGCATCGAAATACGAACAGCATCACCGGCATGTATCGGTTTCAGAAAGTCAGCATCGGCATGAACAATGAGAATCAAAAACGGCTCATCAGTAATAATCGTATGAAAATTGAATCCGATAGTATTCATATACTGTTCATAGGCATCATGCGCCAGGGTAAAATAGTTACCGAAAAAAAGAACACCGGCGGCATCGGTCATGTGGAGTTTTACGGTCGTATCATATAGAAACATTTCTTATTTCCATTCTCACAATATACGTGCACAGCTTGTTTTCTTGCCATATATTACATGTATAAAGAACGATAACAGGTAAACACAAGAAAAAAACTATGAGACGAAGGACTTCACTATGATTCGTATATTACCACTCAGCCGATATATTACTATTGTGCTCCTGCTTGTATGCAGCTCACTATCTTTAGCCGCCACTTCCTCAGTTCCCCAACGGGAAGATATCGACCCCAAGTATAAATGGAAACTGGAGGACATGTACCCTGACATCAATGCCTGGGAACATGATTTTACCGTACTGCAAAATAACTACCATCGTCTCGAAGCATTCAAAGGTCACCTTGGAGATTCCGCCGATAAGCTCCTGGCATGTCTCAAGCTTCGTGACAGCCTGGAACTGATTGGCGATAACCTGTATGTCTATGCCTACCTCAGGCTCGATGAAGACAATCGTGTCAGTGCCAGCCAGGAAATAGCGGAACGGATTTCATCGCTCTGGTCACGGGTCAACGAAGTGCTTTCATTTATCCGTCCCGAACTTCTCTCACTCGGCAGAGAAAAACTGGAGTCGTTTCTGTCATCAAATCAGGAACTGGCACTATACCGTTTCTACCTCGAGGACTTGCTTCGCCAAAAACGGCATATTCTTTCCGAGAAAGAAGAAGCTATCCTTGCCCTTGCCGGTCCGGTGGCATCGGCACCCAGCCGTATATTCAACATGGTTAACGATGCCGACATTACCTTTGGGACGATTACCGATGAAAACGGCAACGAAATCGCCCTGACCCGGGAACGGTACTATCGTATTCTCGAATCACCTGACCGAAGATTGCGCCGTGAAGCCAACCGGGGATACAAGCGCGCGCATGAACGATACATGAACACTCTCGCAGCTACATTGGCAGCCTCGGTAAAACGCGATTATTTCTATATGAAAGCAAGAGGGTACAACAGTTGCCTTGAACTGGCACTTGATGATGACAGCATTCCGGTGTCTGTTTTCTATAATCTCATTGATGCCGTGGACAAGAACCTTGCTCCCCTTCACAAATGGACCGCTCTTCGTAAAAAGATAATGGGATACGAT
>JAJRZL010000056.1 GCA_024275255.1 Candidatus Zixiibacteriota bacterium
CGAGCCGGGCAGGTGAAGCTGTGTATATTCAACGTACTCGGTCAGGAAATAAAAACGGTGGATTTTGGTTTCATGCACGTTGGTGAACATAGTTTTATATGGGATGGAACAGACAATCACAACCGGGAAGTCACCTCCGGGGTGTACTTCTACAGACTGGAAGGAGAACAGGTAACTGAAGCAAAAAAGATGATTTTATTAAAATAAGTTTTTCGCTCTTTTTCAGTTAGACCATAAACCTCAGGGACGCATACCTGGGGTTTTTTATGCGTACAAGCCATGTTGGTAACTCCCACATTTTTTATAAACAACACTGACACGTTCTGTCAGGGGACATTTTTATTTTAAGAGTGTAAAAAATGTGATATATTATTACACTGAATCTGCATACGTTTGGAAAAAGAATATAATTGAAAGGATATATGGCAATGAAAAGCAAATCGAAAATGGTCACCTCCATTATGCCAGACCGGAAAAAAGCGCTCGATGCCGCTCTTGTTCAGATAGAGCGCTCGTTCGGTAAAGGGGCAATAATGCGGTTGGGTGACAGTACGGTACTCGAGGTGGAAGTTATCCCGACTGGTTCCCTGGGGCTGGATCATGCGCTCGGAGTCGGTGGGATTCCTCGCGGACGGGTTATTGAAGTGTTTGGACCGGAGTCATCCGGGAAAACCACTCTGGCGCTGCATATCATCGCTGAGGCTCAGAAAGCGGGCGGGGAAGCAGCCTTTATTGATGCGGAGCATGCGCTCGATGCCACCTATGCCCGTGCGTTGGGGGTGGATATTGACAACCTGCTTGTTTCCCAGCCGGATACCGGGGAACAGGCGCTTGACATAGTGGAAACACTGGTACGTTCCGGGGGAGTGGATCTTATTGTTGTCGATTCGGTAGCAGCTTTGACCCCACGCTCCGAAATTGAAGGCGAGATGGGCGATGCCCACATGGGATTGCAGGCGCGGTTGATGTCACAGGCACTGCGGAAACTGACCGCGATTATATCCAAATCAAAAACATCCGTGCTCTTTATCAACCAGATTCGTATGAAAATCGGAGTTATGTTCGGCAACCCGGAAACAACAACCGGGGGAAATGCTCTCAAGTTTTATTCCACTATCCGGCTGGATATCCGAAAAATTGCCACTATCAAGAGCAACCAGGAAGTTGTCGGCTCCCGTACCCGGGTACGGGTTGTGAAAAACAAGATTGCCCCGCCATTCCGCGAGACAGAGTTTGATATTATTTACGGCAAAGGTATCTCACGAGCCGGTGAACTGCTCGACCTTGCTGTCAACAACGGCATCGTAGATAAATCCGGCGCCTGGTACTCATACGGTTCCGACCGACTGGGACAGGGCAGAGAAAACGCCTGCGATTTTATCAAGAGCAACCCGGAACTGTTTGATGAGATTTTATCCAAGGTACAGGTAGCGTTGGGAATGACCCCTCCGCAACAACCGGAACCGGAAGAAGTAGCCACCCAGGGTGAGTAACAATATATTATTAAACGGCAGAGTCAATTTGGCTCTGCCGTTCTGCTTGTCAATAACATAAACTTCATAAAAAACGCAGGTGTATTATCCATCCCCCTTCGGTGAGGTTATCACACTTACCAGCCACACTGCCAGAAATGCCAGTACAAAAGCCGGTACTAACTCATACATGGCACCTTTCAATACAGGGATATTTCTCCACACCACGGTTACTACACTTCCGGTTATCATTCCGGCTATTGCTCCGGCACGGTTTGCTTTTTTCCACAGCAACCCAAGGATAACAACCGGACCAAACGATGCTCCCAGCGCCGACCAGGCATACAAGACAAACTGGAATATCACCCGATTTTTTGATAACGCGAAAAAGACAGACAACAACGTCAGAATAATCAGTGCCGCCCGGTCAACAACGACCGTTTGCCGGTACGAGGTGGCAGCATCAACAGCCTTCCCTTTCCTGAACATGGGGAGGATATCACGGGAAATAGTTGAAGAAACAACAATCAACTGCGAATCGGCAGTCGAACAAATTGCCGATACAATAGCAGCAACAACAAACCCACCCAGTATCGGCGGGAGGAATTCACTTACCGCCCGCGGTAATGCCTGCTCCGGGTCATTCATCACTCCAAAAAGGATATGAGCAAACATCCCGAAAAAAATTGCCCCGATATACACCAATGTCATCCAGGTTATTGCTATCATACCTCCCTGCTTGACGGTCCTGGTATCTTTGGCAGCCATAAAACGAGCGAGAATATGCGGTTGTCCCGGGTATCCGAACCCGATACCAAGTAAACCGAGAATAAATCCAAAAGCGGCAAACCCGGTTTTTCCTCCGGCAAAAGTAAGAATGTGGGTGCTGGAATCCTCGGCAGCCTGCACAAACTGTTCCCATCCGCCTATCTTCACAAAAGTAATAACCGGCATTACCAGCAAGGCAATGAACATAAAACTCGCCTGTACAATATCAGTCCAGCAAACAGCCCGGAACCCCCCGGTGACGGTGTAAACAAGAATCACTCCTGCTCCTATCAATACTCCGAGCCAGTAGGGCAAATGAAATACGGCATCAAACGCTTTTCCCGCAGCATTCATCTGGGCTGCCACATAGCCAAGCATCG
>JAJRZL010000057.1 GCA_024275255.1 Candidatus Zixiibacteriota bacterium
AAGCGATTTCTTCTCGGCATGGGTCTTGTACTTGAGGATAGTCGGAAGGTTATCATTGTTTGCTTTGGCAAGAAAATCGTCACGAATTACAACCAGTGTCGTACCTGCCGGTCCCAGGTTCTTTTGTGCACCGGCATAGAACATGGCAAACTTGCTGAAGTCAATACGACGGGAGGCAATATCGGATGACATATCCGCAATAAGGGGAATGTTACCGGTATTAGGGTATTTGTGGAACTGTGTTCCCTTGATAGTATTGTTAGTTGTGATATGAACATACGCTACATCATCGGGATACTTGATTTCAGCTTCCGTGGGAATATGTTTGTAGTCGCTGTCTTTTCCGGAATATGCTACATGCGCTTTGCCGACAATCTCGGCTTCTTTGATAGCCTTTGCCGACCAGGTGCCGGTGTCGATATAGGCTCCTGTTTTCCCATCACCAAGGAAGTTCATCGGGAGCATATAAAACTGGCTTGATGCTCCGCCAGTTAAGAACAACACATGGTAATCATCACTCAGCCCGAACAAATCTCGCACCAATGCAATAGCGTTTTCATTGATTTCATCATACTCCGGCGAGCGGTGTGAGCTTTCGAGGATAGACATGCCGGTGCCCCGGTAATCGAGCAGTTCCTGCTGTACGATTTTCAGCACATCGAGCGGTAAGGTCGATGGACCGGGATTGAAATTGTACACTCGTTTTGCCATTTTTTTATACCTCGCGGTTATGTTATTTCATCTTCTCTGTTATTTATTCTCAGCCACAAAGTCTGCAATCAATCGCTCGATAATGATACCGATACGAATCATATTCTCTTTTGTCGATGCCCCGATATGCGGGGTAAAAATCGTGTTGGGAGCATCGAACAACGGCGAGTTTTCCGGCGGGTCGGAATACCAGACATCGGTAGCAAACCCTGCCAGCTTCCCGCTTTTCAATGCTTCGACGACATCTTCCTCCACCACACATTTTCCGCGACCGGTGTTAATAAGGTACGCACCATCCTTGAACATGGCGAGGGTGTTCTTGTTGATAATTCCTTTGGTTGAGGGAAGTAACGGCATATGCAAAGAGACAAAATCAGACTGCTGAATTACTTCTTCCATTGTGGGGATAATTTCCGCCCAGTCAGTGAAATAAACATCAGGGTGCCAACCAAGTACCCGCATCCGAAATGCCTGCGCCCGTTGTGCAAGAGCCAGCCCGATACGACCCAACCCGAGAATACCGAGTGTTTTCCCGTGCAGTTCCGTGCGTTTGAGTTCTTTTTTCAGCCATTTTCCTTCCCGCATAGAGGCATCGGCTTTGGTAATATGGTTCGGTAACGCAATCATAAGAGCAAACGCCATCTCGGCAACAGCCGTTGTGGAGGCATCAGCGGTGTTATGAACAATAATCCCTTTTTCTTTTGCATACACTAAATCGACATTATCAAGTCCGACTCCGCCACGGATGACCATTTTCAAATTCTTTGCCGAGTCGATATATTCTTTGGTTACCTTGGTTTTGCTGCGGATAAGAACAATGTCCGCCTCCGCAAGACGATTCTTATCATCGGTAACTTCACCATATTTTGAGAGAATCCCCGGCAAGGATTCATCGAACGCATCAGAAATAAGTATCAACATAGCACCATGTCCTTTCGTTATTCATCAAGCAAATTAACAACCATACCACTTCGCAATTTTGGTTCAAACCAGGTTGACTTCGGGGGCATCACTTCCCCGGCATCGGCAACTGCCAGCAACTGCGCTACTGTTACCGGGTACAGGGAAAAGGCAACCGCATAGTTCCCGGAATCAACCAGCTTCATCAGTTCCTGTACCCCGCGAATCCCCCCCACAAAATCAATCCGTTTGTCGGTACGGATATTTTCAATACCGAGAATCGGCTGCAAAAGATTGGCAGTGAGTACGGCGGAATCAATTGAGTCTGCCGGGTCGGTGCTGTTGAAAGTCCCTGCTTTTGCGGTCAGGGTGTACCAGGAACCATCTACATACATGCCAAAATCGTACTGATGTTGCGGCTCTACCGGAGCAGATTCTTTTTTCACAGTAAAGCTGGTTTCAAGTTTGGTGAGAAATTCATCCACAGTCATATTGTTGAGATCCGTCACGACCCGGTTATACGGCAAAATCCGAAGCTCGTTATCGGGGAAAATAACATTGAGAAAATAATTGTACAGTTCCTGCCCGGTATGGTTGGGGTTCTGCCCCTTCATCCGTCGCGCCACTTCTGCCGCCGCTGCGGAACGATGGTGACCGTCAGCAATATAGAGCGCATCAAAAGAAGCAAATACAGCTATCAGATTATCAATAACCTGGTTGTCACTGACTACCCATAACTCATGACGGACATCACCTTCATCAATAAAATCATATTCCGGTTTTGCCGAGGTGATAGTTGTAAAGAGTGCCGTTGCGTTTGTATCCTGCCGAAAGATTGAAAATACCGGTCCTACCTGCGCCTGTACTTTCTGGATATGGTCGGCGCGGTCGCTTACTTTTTCCGGGCGGGTATGCTCATGCTTTTTTATCTTTCCCGTATTGTATTCTTCACATGATGTCAAAGCGACCAGTCCGGTCTGGCTTTTCCCCTGCCAGGTAAGACGGTACAGGTAAAACGATGGCTGTTCGTCTCGAATCATGATAGACTGCTCAATAAGCCTGTTGAGATTCTCTTTGGCGCGCTGATATACCTCATCGCTGTACATGGAAACATCCGGTGGAAAATCCACTTCCGGTTTATTGACTCGCAAAAACGAATACGGGTTGGATTTCACCAGCTCCCGGGCTTCATCACTGCTGAGCACATCATACGGGGGAGCCGCCACATCTTTTGCATATTGCGGATGCGGTCGTAATCCTTTGAACGGTCGTATCACGGACATAGCTGTTTTTTTCACTCCTTAGTTGTGAACATTTTCACAGGTGAGAATATACACCATCCCCCGAAAAGCTCAAGAGATTTATGTAATTATAACATACTTTGTACTACTATTTCAGATATACATTGGAGTCATGTATAGCTAAAATACAGGCTAAGGAGGAAGCTGTTTTTTTGAAGGTCAGGACTTTTTTTGAATCTTTACATATCCCTTCCCCTTCAAATGGAGAGATTCCTTATAGTAAACAAATCCCCCCAGGGAAGAGTATTGAAAAAACCCTCGCAAGCATCATACTTGTTGTTTCTATGTCTTAATGTTGCTTTACATGTGAGAGTCCGGTTTCTCACCGAGAGATGTGTTCCTTTCACCGCTCTTTGCTGCGTAACAGTGCGAG
The DNA here is from genome assembly GCA_024275255.1 of Candidatus Zixiibacteriota bacterium. Taxonomy (GTDB): domain Bacteria; phylum Zixibacteria; class MSB-5A5; order GN15; family FEB-12; genus JAJRZL01. The sequence goes on from JAJRZL010000057.1 coordinate 3,286, forward strand.
GATAACTGTGTTAAAAATAACGCACGTAGTTCGTTGTCAAATAACAACATAACATCCAATGCGTAAACCTGCGTTAAAAAATGCGTAAAAAACAAAATGCCCGCAACATGTTAACAAACAAATCATGGGTTATATGACTAACAGGATACTATTGTATCTTTTTATGTGACAACATCTTGATATTTTCCTGTTTTATACTTTGGTTTTTGGCATGAAGTTTGACGCTTTTTTATAATAAAAGAAATATTAGTGACAAAGAGGGGTATTGAACCTCTCCCGAATTAGTAGACACATCGAGAAGATAGAGGAAAACGATGATCAGAGGATTAAGGTTAAAGTTAAATATAATATTACTGTTGACGGTTATAATGATTTTTACAATGGGAAGCAAATGTACCATTGGTAATATAAATGATATTAATGAATGTCCTTCTGAAGGAAGTGTATTTTTTTCACCTGAATATGCTTATATGGAAGGTTATGATGTCTTTCCTGGTGGTCATTGGTATGCTGTGGATGTCTTTACACCGTGTAATACCGATTTGTTCTTTTATGATGATGATATTATATCACCTGCTGTTGATGTAAAAATGGCAAACAAACAGAATTCGGGCGTATGGGAAGTGAATTACGAACACGATGATAATCGTTGTGTGATGTCTAACTGGCCATATTCAATGTGTACACTCTATGATGTTACTACAGACCTCCATTTTTGCCCAGCAGATCAAGAGAGAATTAAATGTGTTACTTGGTAACAATATAATAAAAAGGTGAAATAATGATTATTATTACAAGAAATGCTATATTCTTATCTGTGTTTTTTCTTATGCAGTTAATACATAGTGGAAGTTTTGCCGAAGATCAAAGGTACCAACTAGATATTAATCTCTCCAAGAATATCTATCTTCTACATGAACCAATTTGGCTTGATGTAACATTGACAAACATCAGTGACGACACAACGAGAATAGTTCGCCTTGCCCCTCCAAATCAAGGTGGTGTTGGGATTGAGTTAAGAAATAGTCTGGGCAATGAGATGCCGTATACGGGACCATCAATTCTTCTTGCCCCACGAAAAGGTTTCTTATTGGATGCCAATGAACAATATTATGATAGTTTTGATTTGTTGGAGCTTTTTAGTACCTACCTTAATCCTCGTTGTATTCTTTGTACTTATTATTGTGGATTGTTACCTGTGGGGAGTTATACCGTGCAAGCACGATATAGAAAAGCGAAATCGCAAGAGCTGATATTTAAAGTAGTTGAACCAGCGGAAGAAGAGAAGGAAGCATTACAGCTTTTAATCAATGGTTTCACTCTCCAGTCGAAAAAGAAATTCGATCTTGGAAATAAAATATTCCAGGAAATTGTCAACAAATATCCAAACAGCGTCTATGCTGCAAAAGCATTCAAGGAATCATTTCAATACAGTGAATTTTTGCAGAGATATCCCAACTCAGGGTATTGTCAAAGTAGTCTTAGGTCTCTAACAAGAGATTTTCAACGTGAGGAGAAATACGAATATCTCTCAAGAGTTGTTAACGAATATCCAGATACACGGGCGGCCAAATTTGCTAAGCGAATGCTGATGATGCTGAAAAAAGAATCTGACAAGAACAGCAACGATGAATAGATGAAGCTATGATTCGATTAGGGAAACATATTACACTCATACTATTATTACCATTGTTTCTAACTGTGGGAGTTTCATCAGCTAACAACCCTCTCAGGCAGATTGAGATAGGACTCTCCAAGCATACCTATCTTCTGAATGAACCAATTTGGCTTGATGTAACATTGACCAATGTGAGTTCAGATACAATAAGA
>JAJRZL010000058.1 GCA_024275255.1 Candidatus Zixiibacteriota bacterium
CATACCAGGTACTTCCGGAATCGCTCAACACATAATTATCGGTATTCGTCCCGGAATTGATTATTGTAAAGAGATATGATATGGTATCACCCGCCGGTCCATATTGAGAGGCAAAGGGAGGTTCAAGGTTCATTTCATAGGCGGGAGGGTTACCAACATAGATGTCATCAATAAACCAGTCATCAAAAGCTCCGGCAGTCCCCACGCATCGGAATCGCAACCGGAAACCGCTGTGCCAGGCATTGCCGGGAAGCTGATAGGTGACCTGTTCGTATTCGGTCATGTCGGCATCAGCGCCAAGGTGCTGTTGTATCAGTTGCCAGGTCCCGCTGGAGTCAAGATATTCAACAAATAAATCGTCCCCGTCTTCCGGTGAATCTCCGCCTCCGGTTTGTTCATAGGAGTATCGGACTATAATATTTGTTTCATATCGCAGGTTGATAAGCTGGCTGACAAGAGTGTCTCCTCCGTTGGGGTTGCCATTTAAGTTGGCGCTATAGGGGACTGATGGCTCATTAAGACCGATGTCGTTGACCTCGGCTCCCGATGTAACCACCCAGATTGCAGGGTCAAATGTTAAGCTGGAAAAGTTGTCTTGTACCGGAATAGTAAGTGGCTCACCCTCAGAAGTCGTGTAACATATTGTGGTGTCATGAAGATTCGTATCATGAGAAGATGTTACGATTATCGTTGCGGTGTCAATAGTTCCAAAGGTACTGCTCGGTATAATAATGCGAGCTTTGAAGGTGTATCCGCTGTCAACCGGTGTGGAAGGAATAGTTGTAATTTGTGAGGTTCCGGTTGAATCGAAAAACAGCACTACCCATTTATTCCCGGAGATGCTTAATAAATAATCATCGGGGTAGTTTCCGGTGTTGGTAAGAGTAAGGTTGTACCATATGGTATCACCAACGGGAGCAACGGCACTATCGGTAGCCGGTGTGAGAGTAAAGTCATAATCTATGACCCGGAAGGAATATGTGTCGGTAGTGTCACTGTCTCCTATGACATTGGTAGCAAATAAATAATAGGAAATAACAGTTCCCGGAGATTGTGCGGGAATATAACCAACATACTCATCGGGATTGCCGGTTGCCACTAAGGTATCTTCATACCAGGTGGAACCTATTTGATAGTAAAGTAACAATGAATCGGTTACAAGAGTGGTATCGGATATGATATTAGCAAGCACTTCATAATCATTGAGGGTGTCTTTGGTATCAGTCAGCGGAGTATGATTAATCGAAGTACCGCATGGGTAATTCTGAACAAGAACAACACTGTTATATAAATTAAGTCGTCCTCCGGAAACGGTGATACCATTGAGCGAAGCATTGGGATCGGTGCCATCCAGAATATACTGTTTCATAAGCAGAGCAACTGTTGCCGGATCTGTTTGAGCCAGTTGCATAAGTGTGGGGCAGGCGGAAGCATAGAGCATTGCCACCACTCCGGCGACATGAGGGGTTGCCATCGAGGTGCCGGTCAGGTATCCATATCCACCGCCGGAGGTTGTTGAATACACATCTGTACCCGGCGCGCCAAGGTCAATAGTCGTGGCTCCGTATGCAGCACCAGAGTTTTTCACATCATTGTCCGTAGTATTGGTAACGGAAATCAAGTAATCACTGGCACAGGCAGTAGGAACATCACCTTGAACATCAACATCAAGATTGATATTTGCTGTTGCCGCAGCACTCAGAATACCAACTGCACCCAATGAATCATAGTACGCACACCAAAGCGGAAAATTATCGGGATTCCCGTAATCGACACCAAAAGAGGAGTTTGTAACCACGATAAATGCTCCTTTGGCGCCGTTTGTTTCGTTGTATAGTGCTCGCATTTCAAGGGCATAGCCATACGCTTCCAGCACGACTGACTCAGTTGTCGAAGACCCGGCAATGGGCAAAATTTTTGCTCCCCAGTTTACCCCTGAGACACCAGTTGCATTATTTCCGATTGCCCCGGCGATACCGGAAACATGGGTGCCATGATTCGCAGTCGGAATATTTCCGTTGTGATCATAGGCATTCCAGCCATCGTAGTCATCGATATAGCCATTATTGTCATCATCAATTCCATTGTTAGGTATCTCGTTGGTATTTTTGAATAGCGGAAGGTCAGGATGGGAAAGGTCACAACCGCCATCAACGACAGCAATAACAATGGTATCGCCGAAAACTGTTGTCCCTCCAGTGGTTATATCCCAGGCTTCGGGGGCGTCGATGTCGGCATCGACTGTTCCGCCGGTTTGCCCGTAATTATGTAACCCCCACTGGTTTACAAATCCGGGGTCATCGGGCAAGGTGGAACGCAACGTAATGCGATGGTTAAACTGGGCTTTTTCCACATTGGGGTGGCGACGCACATTTTCCAGCACTGTCCGGTCATCAAGTCCGCGAGAGAGTGCTTTTGTCGGGGTATATTTGAAAAGCCAGATATTCATACGACGTGAGAGTAGCCTTACAGGTTTCATGTCAATTGACTGGAAATCAGCTTGAAGCGTGGAACTGCTTTTGTGATTATCGAGCTGCACCAGTAAGTCACCTGATATGTATTCACTGGATGAACCGGTTTTTGATTCTGCCGGAATAATAGTACTTACGATAATTGTCAGGGTAATAAACAAGAAATAACGAATGTTGCGAATTGAAAACATCACATAACCTTTCCTGCTAAATATTGGCTGCAGTCTTATTGTTCCCAGTGAAAAACCAGGTTGAACACACCAAAAGTGGGTTCTATTATCGAATAGTAATCAAGTAACCTTTTTACACTTACTATAATGTATATCGCATTGTTGTTTTGTCAATGTATTTTCGGGCGTAATTATGTACATAGATTCATTACATCCATAATAAGGTGTTCCTTCACATGCTTGTCAATATAAAAAAGGAGCTCACGTAATCCTTTTTATGATATTGTTTTTTTATTGTACTATCGGCAGAGAATCTGTTCATTATCGGATAAAATTGTATTCCGGGATTTGAATTGATGGTGCCTCTGAAAAACAAAGTCGGGTTACTCCTGGGACCGATTCTTGCACTTACTCTGCTGGTGTTCTTTGATTTGAAACCGGGTGAGCCGGCAGTTACCCGAACAGCGGCGGTTGTCCTGCTGATGACCGTATGGTGGGTTACCGAGGCTATTCCCATCCCTGTTACTGCTTTGTTGCCGGTTGTATTATATCCCATGCTCAGTATCATGCCCGGGAAAGTAGTGGCGCCACTATATTTTAATCACATCATTTTTTTGTTTGTCGGTGGGTTTATCATGGCGCTGGCAATGGAAAAATGGGGGCTGCACCGTCGTATTGCTTTGCGGATTATCCTGCTGATTGGAGCTTCTCAAAAACGTATTATCCTCGGATTTATGGCAGCTTCGTTTGTCCTTTCAATGTGGATTTCCAATACTGCAACAACCATGATGATGATGCCGATTGCCATGGCTATTATTCTCAAGTTAAAGGAATCCTACCCGGAAATGGCAAAAACACGGTTTGCAACCGGTTTACTTATCGGTATTGCTTATGCTGCCTCTATCGGGGGTATCGCTACTTTAATCGGAACACCGCCAAATGCAGCATTTGCACGGATTTTCCAAATATCGTTTCCCCGGGCTCCTGAAATATCATTTACAAACTGGTTTATGTTTGGTGTCCCGTTTTCTCTTGTATTCCTTATTATCGCATGGTTGATAGTAGCTTCGATGTCAGTTTCACGTAAAACATCAATCCGGGAAATGTCCTCGGAAACATTTAAGCAGGAAGCCTCCCGGTTGGGGAAAATAACCTACGAAGAAATAGTAGTGCTTATCCTGTTTATTATTATGGCGCTGTTGTGGCTCTTTCGACGGGATATCGAATTGGGTTCTATTACTATCCCCGGATGGGCCGGCATGATTGCCGCACCGGGATATATTGATGACGGTACTATTGCCATTGCCGTTGCTTTGTTGCTTTTCATTATTCCAGCAAAACAAGAGAAAGCCGGTCGCCTGATGGACTGGGCAACTGCCAACAAGCTGCACTGGGGCATTGTTCTACTTTTTGGCGGTGGTTTTGCTCTTGCCAGTGGGTTCAAAGAATCCGGACTGTCGGTATGGATTGGGGAACAGTTAATCGGGTTACAGCATTTTCCAACGGTCGGAATAGTGGGTTCTGTATGTACTGCGATTACTTTCCTGACGGAGTTGACTTCAAATACCGCCACTACCCAGATAATCCTGCCTATCCTTGGTTCGTTGGCTGTAGCCATCAAAATAAATCCGCTGTTACTGATGATTCCTGCTACTCTTTCGGCATCTTGCGCTTTTATGTTGCCGATTGCAACCCCTCCCAACGCGATTGTTTTTGGTTCGGGAGAGGTGACCATGAAGGATATGATACGATTGGGAATACTTCTCAATTTAGTCGGGATTATTCTGGTGACAGCCTATATGTTTCTTGTGGGCGTGATACTATTTCATATCAATATATCACAAATGCCCGTGTGGGCGATATATCATTAACAGGAACAGGAGCGATGAAATAGTGTAAGAAATCATTATTTCATGAACAAACCGCTCCGTTTTTCGGTATATAGTCTTAATGGAGGTTGTTATGTCTATGGTTATTGTAAAAGGTAATGCTTTTCAAAAAATGTTCTTGGTAGTCCTCGGAGTTATTATTATGACCGCCGGTATGAGTAGAGCTGAACAGCTTGCTCCGCCCGTGGCGAAAATTGAACCGAAAGTTGATACAATATTCGGAGATGTGCTTATCGATAATTATCACTGGTTGCGGAACAGAGGGAGTAAAGAAGTTCTTGACTATTTGAAAGCAGAGAACGAGTACACCCAGGCCATGATGGCTGGTACGGAGAAACTGCAAAAAACATTGTACGAAGAAATGGTCGGTCGGATAAAGGAAACCGATTTATCGGTCCCGGTTAAAGAGGATGATTACTATTATTACTATCGTACGGAAGAGGGCAAGCAGTATCGGATTTACTGCCGGAAAAAAGGCAGCCTTGAGGCTCCCGAAGAAGTTTTGCTTGATTTGAACAAGCTGGCGGAGGGCAAGGAGTTTTTGAGTTTGGGCGTGTATGACGTGAGCCCTGATCACCAACTGCTTGCTTATTCGATTGATACGACCGGTAATGAAAAATATACGCTATATATCAAAAATCTCAAAACCCAGGAGATACTGCCGGAAAAAATATCCAATACCAGTGATATTGCCTGGGCAAATGATAACAGGACTATCTTTTACTCCGTGGAAGATGCCGCTCATCGTCCCTATCGACTATATCGTCATAAACTGCGGACTGAGCCGGCACAAGACCCGCTTATTTATGAAGAAAAAGACGACGCCTATTTTCTTTCCATCGGAAAAACGAAAGACAAGCGGTTCCTTATTCTCTCGCTCGGCAGTATGGTTACCTCCGAAGCCCATGTTCTCGATGCCGACAACCCAACCGGTACATTCAGGGTTATCCATCCCCGTCAACATGAGATGGAGTACTCGGTTGAACATCATGGCAACAAGTTCCTGATAGTGACAAATCTCAATGCGAAGAATTTCCGTCTTGTTGAAGCGCCTGAGGATAATCCGGGTGTTGCCAACTGGAAAGAGGTCATCCCATATTCATACTCAATCAAAATTGATGATATTGATGTTTTCAAAGATTATCTCGTAGTCTATGAGCGGGTGAACGGGTTGAAGTCAATTCTTGTTCATGATTTTCGTACCGGAACACAGCGGTATATACAGTTCGATGAGCCAGTGTATGCTGTCTATGGCGGACAGAATCCCGATTATAATTCCGAGTGGCTGCGGTTCACCTACATGTCGTTAATAACTCCCCGCTCGGTTTATGATTACAATATGGCGACTCATGAACGGATATTGAAAAAGCAAACCGAAGTGCTTGGAGGTTATGATCCGAATCAGTACACCTCGGAGCGCATTTTTGCCACTGCCCGTGATGGAGTAAAAGTGCCAGTATCGTTAGTGTACAGGAAGGGAATAACCCGCAATGGCAAGAATCCCTTGTTCCTGTATGGCTACGGAGCGTATGGGGTCAGTATGGACCCATACTTTTCCTCCAGCAGGATAAGCTTGCTTGACAGAGGGTTTATCTATGCTATCGCTCATATCCGTGGCGGGGGAGAAATGGGTAGGCAGTGGTATGAAGACGGCAAACTGCTGAAAAAGAAAAACACCTTTACCGATTTCATTGACTGCGGAGATTATCTCGTCAAACAGAAATATACCTCCCATGATAAAATGGTCATCTCCGGTGGAAGTGCCGGTGGATTGCTCATCGGGGCGGTGTTGAATATGCGACCGGATTTGGCTGCGGTGGCAATTGCTGATGTTCCATTTGTCGATCTTATCAACACCATGATGGACCCATCACTGCCACTGACAGTAATTGAATATGAGGAATGGGGCAACCCGCATAAGAAAAAATACTACGAATATATGCGTTCCTACTCTCCTTATGATAATGTCGGGCATCATATGTATCCAAATCTGTTAGTCGAAGCCGGGTTGAACGATGCCCGCGTTCAATACTGGGAACCGGCAAAGTGGGTTGCCAAACTCCGTGCAAATAAAACCGACAACAATCTGCTACTGCTGAAAACAAATATGGGTGCCGGGCATGGCGGAGCATCGGGGCGGTATGATTACCTGAAAGAGATAGCGTTTGAGTATGCCTTTGTACTGCATTGTCTGGGAATGGATAAGTAAGGCTTTTGGGGGTGATAAATGAACCTGCCGACAAGCAGTGCACCTGTCGGCAGGTTACATCAGGGGAGGTCTCATGAAGCATGACAAGTATATATGTTTTTATGGACCAAGTCAATCTCTAAATGCTGGTTTTCGCAGGTGCTCTCCAGAGCCGTAAGGCGGTCAGCATATAATGTGCTACATTATATATAAGGCATATCGCACTGTCGTAAAGCGTGTTTAGTGTTTATGTGTCAGTGAGTATTACAGGTCGCCGTTCTTATGGTTACGGTAGCTTTTTTGAGCGATACCGTAATAAATCAGGAAAGCAATACCGGCAAACAGGAACATCAACCCGGCTGTACCACCTTCATCAAAAGCATCAGGCAGTATATAGCTTATCAGCAGTGCTGCTCCAATTCCCACAAAAACCATACCCCATTTCAATGAAGATAATCGCTGCAACTCCGCACTCTGCAGAAAAAGATGTTTCACTTTTTCATCAACCATCCCTTTTTCAATCAGGCGGTGACGAGTTCTGATGTCTCCTACTATTTTTACAATGGCAACAATCGAGCCGAAAATTATTGCGGGAATAAGTACCTCATTTAACATGGTTATCTCTCCTTTGTTTCATTGTTCTGTTGCATAGTAAGACCGCAATCCACTTGGAAATGTTGCAGGGTGGTGACCAGTATTTTTGCAACATCTTTTTTGCTGTCCGGTCGTATGTCTTATATAGAGGTACCGGATGGAAGATGATAAAAAGCTGATAGCTCGTATTCTGTGTGGTGAAAAAGAAGCATTTACATGTTTTGTGAAGAAATATCAAAAGTTGGTCAGCCATGTTGTCTTTCGTCTTGTACGCAATGAAACGGATCGTGAGGATATATGTCAGGATATATTTATAAAAATATACAGGAATCTTGGCACATTTCGATATGACAGCAAGCTTTCCACCTGGATTGCCAGTATTGCCCACAATACCTGCCTTCATTACCTGGAAAAGAAACGAGTGCCGCTCTATGAGGACTTAACTGACACAGAGACAACACTGAGTATTGAGCAGGTTGCGGAAACAGGTCGTACGATTATAGATGCGGTAATCAGCAGAGATATTGGGCGTTGTGTGCGCAAAGAAATTGACAACCTTCCACACTTGTTGGGGCTGTTGGTTGCATTGTATCATCTTGAAGAGATGTCCTACGAAGAAATAGCAGGTATTACAAGGCTGCCGATGGGAACTGTGAAAAGTTATCTCTATCGGGCAAGAAAGCAGCTCAAAACACAGTTGATGAATACTTATTTACTGGAGGATATATGGCAATAATGCATTTATCAGATAATGATATTCAAGCATACCTCGATATGATACACAACGGTTTACCTGCTGATACCAGGATTGTTCAACATCTTGAGAACTGTAAAATATGTCAAGAACACCTTACTCAGTATTCCCGGTTATATGAAATACTTGCTGTTGATAAAGGGTATGAGTTGTCGCCGGGGTTTGTCGACGGAGTGGTGGCGGCGGCTATGCCTGAGTCAGCCAGTGAACGGGTGAATATCTGGGGGACAATTCTGCTTGTCGCCGGTTTTTGTCTGGGGCTGGGAGTAACTGCATTTTTTATAGATTTGCGAATGCTTGTGCTACGTACTGTTGAGTCGTTTAAGCTGTTTTTATTGTCGATAAATGACATACTCAATTACGATACATGGGCTGTCGTTCCGAAACACCATCTTGATATGTACCTGTTGACAGGGATAATTCTGTTGTTTGTTTCAGTCGGTGATAAGATACTATTTCGGCTGAAAAAAAATCACTACTGTTTGTAAGAATAATTTTTACTGGCATCTTGAGGAAGGGTGTAGTATTAATACCGGACAAGTTGCATATGCGATTGATGTCCAGGAGGATATATGGCGCAAGAGAAATTAGAAGTACAAATTGAGCAGGTGAAAGATTTTGAGTTTATGGTGAAATTTGCACCCGAAGGTGTTGAATTGTTAATGGATGAGCCGGAACCACTCGGCGGTGGAGTGGGACCCAATGCCAGCAAGGTGCTTTCGGCTGCTGTCGGAAATTGTTTATCAGCGAGCCTGCTGTTTTGTCTTCGTAAGGTACGTGCCGAACCGAACCACCTGAAAACAAAAGTCGTCACGACCATGACCCGTGAAGAAAAGGGGAGGCTCCGAATCGGACGAAGTGAAGTTACTATTACCCTCGATATGGATGAGGAAGCAAAACAGCGGTTGGGGCGTTGTCTGGGATTATTTGAGGATTATTGCGTGGTGACTCAATCTGTTCGTAACGGGATTGATGTCTCGGTAACAGTACAGGATACTAATGGAGAGTTGATATACAATTCTCAGGAAGAAAAATAGCTGTTTTCCTGTATCGTTCTTACTATTTGAAAAATGCGATAATATGGAGCTGTTTATATACTAACGGCTCCATTGCTTTATACTAATCTCTGTCAGCAATATAAATATATATTCTGCCTATTGCCGAGCACATGAAATCGTGGAGATTACAAAGACAACTGCATATTATTTTTGTCAATATATGCAGATATTGTCTATTTTATGGCAATTGCGACAATTATTGTCAGGGAAATCCATATAACTAAATATAAATCAAATAAATAAATAGTCGATAACATAAGAAGAAAAAATAAGCTGGGGGATATGATGTATTTAGTATTGATAAATAGATGATTGCATACATAAACATCGTTAAACATAGACACGGAGGTAGTTATGAACTGGCAGGAATTAATACCTACGCCAGATGCCATCCCGGCTCCATGGGGAGTATTCGAAACGTTGGAAACGTTTACGTTTATTATTCACATGGTGTTCGTTAACGTGGTGTTAGGTGGTATCTTGTTGCTCTTATATAACCGATTATCCAAACCATCAGAAGCAGCATCGAAC
>JAJRZL010000059.1 GCA_024275255.1 Candidatus Zixiibacteriota bacterium
CGGGACAGGCAATCGGGTTGGTGCTGGCAAAAAAAGGAATGGTTTTCGCCGGAGAGTCTCTTTCTCCGCTTTCGGCGTCGTATATTCGGATGCTTTTTGCGCTGGCTGGTATTTGGTCGCTGTCAGCACTGCGAGGAAAAATGCTACCTACGTTCCGGGCGATGAAAAATGTGCGAGCCATGACATTTAGTTTTGGTGGGACGGTATTCGGTCCTTTTCTTGGAGTATGGACATCACTGATTGCAGTAAAATTGATAGCAACCGGGATTGCCGCGACATTAAACTCAATGACCCCGGTGATGGTGCTGCCATTGCTCGTTCTCTATTATAAAGAGAAAATTTCGCTTCGGGCTGTTGTCGGGGCGATGATTGCTGTCGGTGGTGTGGCGATGATATTCTTAGCATAGCAATGCCGTATCTTGATTACAATTGTTTGGCTGATTTTCTCAAGCGATATTTCAATCCGTCTGATGACAGACTGGTTGGGGGTACTCGTCAGTATGATTCCGGGTATATTGATATTGTTCGTTTTTTTGGTCCGGGGGCTGTTGCTCCAAAGGATGTTGCCATACGGTATGTACCGGGGAAATATGAATTATCTGACAACCGTATTCGCCGGTTTGCAGGAAAAATTGCAAATGAGCTGCATCGGCAGGGTAGAATCTATGAAGGTCCCGGAGTATCGCGGGTGGCAGCAGTACAACTGGATACACCACCATTCTCCCTGACATTACAGGAATGTGATTATACTGTTTTCGCCGGAAGCTGTTTTGCCCTTGATTATCCCGATGAGCTTTTCAAAGAGCATGGCGGGACACTTCGGGAATACTACAAGAAAAACTATCCTCAATCCGGGTTTGCCGGTTTTCCTCTTGCTGCCTGTCTGGGTATTTGTGGAATGCTTGTTGTGAAAGGACCGAGTGATAATTCTTATTTTTGCCTGCTGGTACATCGTTCCGGTCACCTGGCATCCCTGGAACACTCTATCGGACCATCAGCGGCAGGGTCGGTTGATTTCACAACTGGTTATACCACGTTGCAGGAACTGATAACCACTTCACTGGGACAGGAGATACAAGAGGAACTGCACCTGCAACCGGATGAATACAACATTGTTCCTCTCGCCTTCGCCCGCGAGGTCTTCCGTGGGGAACTTCCGCAATTGTTTTGTATGATTACTACGGACCTCAATATCCGGCAGCTTTCAGAACGACTGGACTCGATATCGTCTCAGCGAGAATTTGACTATTACGAGGTGTGGTTGCTTTCAGCAGTAACGATGTTTCATGATTCCGAATTGATGAAAATAAATCACGAGGCATTGATGAATTGTTATCTGCTTGAAGAATATCTGCTGCAGGCATAGTATTCCAAGGTCCAAACGGGATAATGGAAAAGTCATGTTGTGTTAATCACTTAACATGACTTTCTCAATATCAAAAGCTTGTAATTCAGGAAAATTAAAATTTAGCCCAACGGGGTACTCTGGGAAACGGGAGGACATCACGAATGTTCGCCATGCCGGTGATATACATGACTACCCGGTCGAACCCCAGCCCAAAGCCCGCATGAGGCATGGAACCCCAGCGTCGGATATCGAAATACCATGAGTAGGGTTCGTAATCGGTAATCCCTTTACGTTTCATGTGTTCCTGAAGAACATCCAGCCGTTCCTCTCGTTGCGAGCCGCCAATGATTTCTCCGACACGCGGGACAAGGACATCCATCGCCCGAACCGTTTTCCAGTCATCGTTTACCCGCATATAGAAAGCTTTGATATCCAGCGGGTAATCATAGACAATAACCGGTTTTTTGAAGGTCTTTTCGGTGAGGTAACGTTCGTGTTCTGTTTGCAAATCGACACCCCATTGTACCGGGTACTCAAACTTTTGTCCCGATTTTTCCAGCAGTTCAATGGCTTTGGTGTAGGTAATCCGTTCAAAATCGGATGCTACCACACTTTCGAGTGTTCCAATCAACTCTTTGTCAATCCATTTGCCGAAAAACGCCATGTCATCACCGCACTCTTCGAGAGCATAGCGGAACAGGTACTTCAGGAAATCTTCTGCGAGATCCATATCGTCATCAAGCTCCGCCCATGCCATCTCCGGTTCAATCATCCAGAACTCAGAGGCATGACGGGCGGTGTTGGAGTTTTCGGCACGAAAGGTGGGACCAAAGGTGTAAATATCACCCAACGCGGTAGCGAGGAGCTCACCTTCCAGTTGACCGGAAACAGTAAGAAATGCCTCGCTGGCAAAGAAATCTTCATCCCAGTTGATTTTTCCGTCCACCCGGGGAATGTTATCCAAATCAAGAGTTGTTACTCGAAACAGTTCACCGGCTCCCTCACAATCGGAAGCGGTGATGATAGGGGTATGAATATAAAAGAATCCGCGTTCCTGGTAATACTTGTGAATAGCATACGCCAGCCTTGACCGCATCCGGTTGACAGCTCCGAAGGTGTTGGTGCGGGGGCGGAGATGGGCAATCTCGCGGAGAAACTCGAAAGAGTGACGTTTTTTCTGGAGCGGATAGGTGGCATCGGCTTCACCGATAAGGTCGAGTGATTGCACGGCGATTTCAAATTTCTGTCCCTTCCCCTGTGATTCAACTAATGTGCCTTTCATGCGAACAGCAGCACCGGTGAGAATTTTTTCCAGCTCGGGATAATTGTCAGGATTATCAATCACACCCTGTACATCCTGCATACAGGAACCATCGTTAACCATAATAAAAGCAACTTCCTTGCTCCGGCGAACAGTACGTGCCAGACCAAGAACTGTTACATCGGTTCCGACAGGAACAGCTTCATCAACAACGATCTGTTTGACTCTTGTGCGTACTTTATAATCCATGTGAAATCTCCGAATGCTGTATTGTGCTCCGGGGATGCAAGTGTATTATTGCTCACTTTTGCATGGCACCCGGCTGTTCACTCTAAGCAGGTAATTAATTGTATTAATGAGAGAAAGCAAGAGCCAAGGCGGGATTCAGGGTAATAAATAAACGAAACTTCTGCTTACAGGGAGGGTATAAGATAATGAAAGTGTTTGAAAACAAGCGCTTCTCCTTAAAGTAAACGAGTTCCCAACGGCTTTTGAAACCCGGTCCGGCGCATCCACCGGGTTTTTTTATTATGAGAAAATGGTACTTCTTTGTGAATAATTCTCTTGACGAATGGTAGAAAATTCATATCTTGCAAAGCTTGATAAAAGTGAGAAAATGGAAAAATGAAAAGAACATTTCAGCCTTCTAATAGAAAGAAGCTCAACGACCACGGCTTCCGGGCACGTATGGCAACCAAAGGTGGGCGCCGTGTGCTTGCTCGACGCCGGGCGAAAGGGCGTAAGAGACTTACGGTCAAAGTTGCCCGAAAGAAATAAACTTCCCCGCCGCAAGAGCCTGAAACGGCATAGAGATATCCAACAGCTCCTGATGTATGGCAGGCGACTTTCGGCTAACGGGTTCCACTTGAAATGGCTACCGGCGGAAGATTTTCGGTACGTCCTGATAGTGACAAAAAAACATGGCAACGCCGTCCAACGAAATCGCATTAAGCGCCTTTTTCGGGAGGCAATTCGGCTTAACCAGCAATACCTGGCTCAGCCGTGTTGGGTGGCGGTTTTCCCTTCAGTATCCAACCTCAAACCGGATTTCAAGATAATAAATGAAGAAATCTCACGCATATTCAGAACCCTCTTTGACCGATATTCTTGAGAAACCTTCTCTTGGCGCCCGGTTGCTGATTGGTTTGGTATATCTGTATCGCGTGACTTTGTCACCTATCATCGGTAATTCCTGCCGGTATTATCCGACATGTTCACAATACATGATAAGTGCTCTTTCCAAGTATGGAGCTTTTCGGGGGAGCATAATGGGGGTGAAGCGCCTGCTCCGGTGCCACCCGTGGCATGGTGGCGGGTATGACCCCGTTCCGTTAAAACAGGATAGTTGTCATAGGCATAATTGTTAAACAGGGATAACGCTTTGGATAAAAAGACCTTACCGTTAGTGATATTACTCGTCATTGTTGTTGTTTTTTACTACCCCATACTGGAGTTTCTTGGATTATACCAACCATCAGAGAACCCCCCCCAACAAGAAACTACCATAACTTCTGATACGGTAAATACTGATACTCAGGTAGAAACCGCCAAAGTTCTTGTGGTCGATTCTCTCAAGGAGGCTATAAAACCGCCTGCGTTGACTGTTGAGCCGAAAATATCGGATTCGATTCCCATAGATACTATTACTATAACGACCAATAAATATGAAATTCTTCTGACCAACCTTGGCGGAGGACCAAAATCGTTGTTGTTACGGGAATATACCTATCGTAATGGCGAACCGGTCCAGATGCTCCCCGATGCGAGGGAAGCGACTCCCGATGCTCAGTTTGCCGGTAGAACTTTTTCTTCTTCCCGGGTTGTATATACATCGAGCCTTCCGGCGAGTCACTATGATGTAAAAAATGATACGTTGCACCTTGAATATACCTATCAGGCAACTGATGACGCTTATATCAAAAAAATCTATACATTTTATCCTGATACTTACCATTATGATTTGGTCATTGATGTAAAGCGTCCGGACCTATTTGGTTTTGAGCGGCAGTATACTCTATTGTGGAACACCCCATTGGCTCCAACCGAACCACAGGTTGACCGCGATTACGAGATGATGGAAGCTGTTGCCATGCAATCCGGTTCGCGTGAAAGACTTGATGACTTTAACAATGGTATTCTGAACCAGTCCCTTGATGGATATACAGAATGGGTTGGGGTGCGGTCGATGTATTTTACCGCCGTGCTGATTCCGGTTAATCGGGTCGGTGACCAGGCAGTTGCTTTTGGTGAGAAACGGAATGTAGCAACTCCCGACGGGCGCATAGAGGAGCGCAAGATTATGGCGGGAGTGGTCATGCCCTTTGCCAAGGTTGAAGAAGTTGCCGATACATTCAAGGTTTTTATTGGTCCCATGGATTATATGCTCATGGCAAGCTACGATGTAGGGCTTGAGGATATGCTCGATATTGGCACCATGACCTTCTTTGGGGCGATTTTGAAACCGTTTGCCATTGCTATTATGTGGTTGCTGCCACGGATGTATGAAGTTGTTCCGAACTATGGGCTGGTTATTATCCTTTTTGCTTTGCTGGTAAAGATTATCACCTTGCCGCTGTCGCTGAAGCAGTTCAAATCGATGCAGGGAATGAAAGACCTTGCTCCG
Source organism: Candidatus Zixiibacteriota bacterium (assembly GCA_024275255.1). Classification (GTDB taxonomy): domain Bacteria; phylum Zixibacteria; class MSB-5A5; order GN15; family FEB-12; genus JAJRZL01. Next base: position 5,233 of record JAJRZL010000059.1, read on the forward strand.
AAGATGGAAGAGCTGAAGCAGAAATACAAAAAAGACCCGGCAGCGCTTCAGCGCGAGACAATGAAATTATACAAGAGCCACGGTGTCAACCCGATGTCCGGCTGTTTGGTCATGTTGCCCCAGATGCCACTTTTGTTTGCCATGTTCCGTGTGTTCCGGGTAACTATCCTGCTTCGGGCTGCTCCGTTTTTTGGTTTTATCGGTGACCTGTCCCGGGGAGCATCCAGCTTTACTGATCCATATATTATCCTCGTAGTGCTTATGGTCCTGACACAATTTATTTCTTCCAAACTTACGATGTCAGGTCAACAGCAGCAAAAGGCATTGATGTATCTTTTCCCGCTTATGATGGGCTTCTTCCTGTATAAACTACCCGCCGGACTAATCTTGTACTGGACAGCCTTTTCGTTTTTATCGCTGATGGATTGGTTCATATTCAAACGGAATAAGGTGAAAAATGCCGAGGTCCAGACGACATGATACCAACCGTCCGTCAGGGAGCATTTCTTCTTCTACTATTACGGACACCATAGCTGCTATTATTACCCCACCCGGCGAGGGTGGCATAGCAGCTATTCGTATTGCTGGTCCAGATAGCAGAAAAATTGTAATAAAGCATTTTTTGACCCAGTCAAAAAATGCTCCCAAGCCGTTTCTACTGCAATATGGCATATTTTCTGACAGGGACGGTTCTCCCATTGACGAAATTATGGCAGTATATATGCCAGCCGGTAAATCATATACCGGGCTGGAGCAGATGGAACTATTTTGTCATGGCGGGAGATTTGTCGTAACAAGGATTCTTGAAGAATTATTGCAATCAGGAGCACGAGCCGCCGAACCGGGAGAGTTTACTCGCTTGGCTTTTTTAAGTGGTAAGATTGA
>JAJRZL010000060.1 GCA_024275255.1 Candidatus Zixiibacteriota bacterium
CGTCCCCGTCTTGCGCGCCAACACCATCGTCATGGCCGCCGTCAACGTCGTCTTACCATGATCCACGTGACCGATCGTTCCCACGTTCACATGCGGCTTCGTTCGCTCAAATTTCTCCTTCGCCATCGCCTGATTCTTCCTGCTTTTTTATAATTTAACTTTTTCCAACATTTTCTTCGACACATCAGCCGGTACGGGTTGATACGCAGAGAACTGCATTGTAAAGACCGCTCGGCCCTGAGAGATATTGCGCAAGGTATTCGCATACCCAAACATTTCGGAAAGCGGCACACTTACCGCTACCACTGTTGCGTCTTCACGAGGAACCATACCGTTTATTTTCCCCCTGCGAGAGTTCAAGTCTCCAACCACCGCCCCGGTATATGCTTCTGGAACTACCACTTCAACATCCATAATAGGTTCCAGAATAATCGGCTGCGCCTTACGCGCTCCATCCTGAAACGCTATCGAGCCGGCAACACGAAATGCCATCTCATTCGAGTCCACTTCGTGGTAACTGCCATCAATAAGTTCACAATGGATACCGGTCACGGGATAACCAGCCAGCACACCGCTTCCCATTGCATCCTGAATACCTTTTTCAACAGCGGGAACATACTCTCTGGGAATCGCACCGCCAACAATTTTATTTTCAAATCGGAAATGCGTGCCATCAGTGGTCGGACGCATACGAATTTTCACATGACCATACTGCCCCTTGCCACCGGACTGCCGCACAAACTTCCCTTCACACTCGACTTCACGGGTAATGGTTTCTTTGTACGCTACCGAAGGTCGCCCAACCGACGCCCCCACACCAAACTCGCGCATCAGGCGATCGACAAGAATCTCCAGATGCAGCTCTCCCATACCGCTGATAATAGTCTGTGCGGTATCTTCATCCTGCTTAACACGGAATGTCGGGTCTTCTTCGGCAAGTTTAATCAACGCATCGGTCAACTTGTCCTGGTCGGCTTGTGTTTTCGGTTCAATAGAAACAGACACAACAGGTTCCGGGAATGACATCCGCTCAAGAATAACCGGGTGCTTCGGGTCACAAAGGGTATCGCCAGTTGTGGTTTTTCGCAGTCCTATGGCAGCCACAATATCCCCGGCATGGGCGACGTCTATATCTTCACGTTTATTCGAGTGCATCCGCAAGATTCGGGCAATACGCTCTTTCACATGAGAGCTCGGGTTCAAAAGATACGAGCCGGCTTTTACCGTGCCGGAATATAAACGCATATATGTTAAACGTCCCACATAGGGGTCGGTCATAATCTTGAAAGCAAGAGCCGCCGCCGGTTCATCAACAGTTGGATGACGCAACACTACTTTTTCAGAATCATCAACAGCACGACCTTCAATCGGCGGTTTATCAAGAGGTGAGGGCAGGAAATCAACCACCGCATCGAGCAATTTCTGGATACCTTTATTCTTAAACGAAGAGCCACACAACACCGGCACCATTTTGGACTCAATAGTTGCCTTACGAACAGCAATCATGACCTGACCGGGATCAAGAGGTTCATCATGGAGAAACTGCTCAAGCAACTGATCATCATAATCGGCAACCGCTTCCAGCATTTTCTCCCGGTATTCATTTGCCACATCTATCATATCTTCAGGAACCTCGAGATCTTCATAAGTCGTTCCTGCAGACTCTTCATTAAAAACGCGGAATTTCATTGATAACAAATCGATAATTCCGCTAAACATCTCACCCTCACCGGCAGGTATGGTAATCGCAACACATTTATTTCCAAAACGCTCATTCATTGTCGCCAGTGTTGCGGCAAAATTAGCGCCGGTACGGTCCATCTTATTGACATAGGCGATACGAGGAACATTATATTTATCCGCCTGTCGCCAGACTGTTTCCGATTGAGGCTCAACACCGCCAACCGCACAAAAGAGAGCAATCGCGCCATCAAGTACACGTAGCGAGCGCTCCACCTCAACAGTAAAATCCACATGTCCGGGAGTATCAATAATATTTATCGTATGATCACGCCAGAAACAGGTTGTTGCAGCAGAAGTAATCGTGATACCACGCTCCTTCTCCTGCTCCATCCAATCCATCGTAGCAGCACCATCATGCACCTCGCCTATCCGGTGTGTTTTCCCCGTATAGAAGAGAATACGCTCCGTCGTCGTGGTTTTCCCAGCGTCGATGTGCGCCATAATACCGATATTTCTGACCTTCTCTAAGTTCATACTACAGACAAAAAAAATCCCTGATTACCTTATATATTTGAACACACACTTTACATTATCAGGGGACGGAGTAAACCACTATTTATTGGTTTCCCGTCATATACATAGTTTATTCAAACCGCTATCCTCATCAATGCGAACAACTTCGCCCGATCGAAACAGCAACCGTTACCAAACTCAGTTACCACCTGAAATGCGCAAAGGCTTTATTAGCCTCAGCCATCTTATGCGTGTCCTCCTTCTTCTTAATTGATGCACCTTCATTATTAGCCGCCGCAATCATTTCAGCAGCCAGTTTTTCAGCCATAGCTCCCTTACCTCGCGCTTTGGCAAAGGTAATCATCCACCTGATAGCAAGCGCAACTCGCCGACTGGGTCGAACTTCAACCGGGACCTGGTAGGTAGCACCGCCAACACGGCGTGAACGAACCTCAAGGACCGGTTTCACATTATTCAATGCCTTATGAAACAGCTCCAGACCATCCTGTCCGGATTTTTTCTCAGCAATTTCAAGAGCATGATACATAATCTGCTCGGCAGTTGAACGCTTTCCTCGTTTCATCAAACATGAAACAAACTGCGTTACCAGCTTATCGTTGTACTTAAAATCCGGGACTACTTCCCGCTTAATAGCACTACTTCTTCTCGACATGCGTTATCTACTCTTACGCTTTCGGTTTCTTGGTGCCATACTTCGATCGACCCCGCTTCCGGTCAGCCACCCCCGAAGTATCCATGGTACCACGAATGACATGATACCGGACACCGGGAAGGTCTTTTACACGACCGCCGCGAATGAGTACAATCGAGTGTTCCTGGAGATTATGCCCTTCACCGGGTATATATGCCGTCACCTCAATTTTATTGGTAAGGCGTACCCTGGCAACTTTCCGTAATGCCGAATTAGGTTTCTTCGGGGTTGACGTATACACACGTGTGCAGACACCACGCTTCTGAGGGCATGCTCCCAGTGCCGGCGTCTTGGTCTTTTCCTGAATGACCTTCCTACCTTTACGAATCAATTGACTTATAGTTGGCAAAATCTCTCCTATAATTTACATATCAAAATCTAACATAGACGACCAATTTAATAAAAGTCGCCAAACTGTCAAGCGTTTTTGTTAAAAATATCAGCCACTTCCGGTTCGGAGGTTTGACCGGTTTCTTCGCCAGTTTTCTCCTCTTGTTCTTCTTCCTCGTATTCCACTTCTATCGCTTTATATTCTTCTATTCCGGTTCCAGCCGGGATAAGATGACCGATAATAACATTTTCCTTAAGTCCAAGCAAATAGTCTATTTTCCCGGAAATCGCCGCTTCGGTGAGGACCTTGGTGGTTTCCTGGAAGGAAGCCGCGGAAATAAAACTTTCCGTTGAGAGCGACGCCCTTGTTATTCCCAACAGAAGCGGTCTCGAGGTTGCCGGTTCTCCACCTTCCGCCACAACCCGGGCATTTTCTTCGGCAAATTTCACCTTATCAACTTTTTCACCTTCAAGGAAATTGGTATCACCGACAGAGTCGATTTGCACTTTCTGCATCATCTGCCGTACAATAACCTCGATGTGTTTATCGTTGATTTTCACACCCTGGAGACGATAGACTTCCTGAATTTCATTCACCAGGTACGACTGTGCTTCATGAACACCAAGGATATTGAGAATATCATGCGGGTCAATAGCCCCTTCACATAACCGGTCACCGGCTTTGACAAAGTCACCGGAGTGAACCATCAAGTGTTTACCATGAGGAATCAGGTAGTCGCGCTCTTCATCGTGCTCACCCTTGATAATAATTTGCTGTTGCCCACGGATAATTTTTCCGAACTCGACTTCACCGTCAATTTCAGAAATCACTGCCGGGTCATGCGGACGACGAGCCTCAAACAGCTCGGCGACACGCGGCAGACCGCCGGTGATATCCCGCGACTTGGAAATAACACGCGGCATTTTGACCAGCACGTCACCGGCTTTCACCGACTGACCATCGGCAACCTGAAGCTGGGCATCTGTCGGGATGCGGTAACTGGCAAGGGTTTTGCCGCCTGCACCGACAATCAGGACGGTCGGGAAGAGCGATTTATCTTTTGTATCAATAATAATAGACTGAATCAAACCGGTCTGTTCATCATGTGCTTCACGAAATGAGACATCTTTAATAATATCCTTGAACTTCACTTTACCGCTTTTTTCCGCCAAAATGGTGCCGGTGTACGGATCCCATTCAAAGACGATATCGCCTTTTTTGACTTCCTGACCATCTTTGACAAGCAAATGAGCGCCGTACGGGATTTTTAACCGTGTCCGAACACGTCCCTTGGAGTCGATAATATGGGCTTCACCAACACCCTCACGGCTTACGACCATCACTGTCCCGTCTTCACGGTCAATGGACTTAATCCCTTCGAGCTTGATTACGCCATCATATTTAGCTTCGACCTGGGACTGCTCGGCAATACGTGCGGCAGTACCACCGATATGGAAAGTCCGTAACGTCAGCTGCGTACCTGGTTCACCGATTGACTGGGCAGCGATAACACCGACCGCTTCGCCAATATCCACCATCCGGGTTGTTGCCAGGTTACGACCATAACATGCCGCACAGACACCATACTTGGATTCACAGGTCAATACCGAGCGGATGTTTACGGTCTCAATACCGGCTTCTTCAATCGCCTCGGCTTGTTCTTCCCTTATTTCTTCACCGGCAGCAACAATCAGCTCTTCGTTAATGGGGTCGTAAATATCTTCAAGAGCAGAACGCCCAAGAATACGGTCACGAAGCGACTCGATAACCTCTTCACCTTCTTTAATAGCGGTCACTTCCAAGCCCATAATGGTGCCGCAATCCTGCTCACGAATTATAACATCCTGGGCTACATCCACCAGACGACGAGTCAAATAACCGGCGTCAGCCGTTTTCAATGCCGTATCAGCCAAACCTTTTCGAGCACCGTGAGTGGAGATAAAGTACTGCTGCACCGAAAGACCTTCTCGGAAATTCGAGGTAATCGGATTTTCGATAATTTCGCCGACCCCACCGGTAATCTTTTTCTGCGGTTTCGCCATCAGACCACGCATCCCGGCTAACTGACGAATTTGTTCTCTCGAACCACGCGCCCCGGAATCAGCCATCATATATACAGGGTTGAACCCATGATTCTGCGCTGCCAGGTTTTCAAACATGATATTGGAAATATCATTGGTTGTACGGGTCCAGGTATCAATAACCTGATTATACCGTTCACCGTTCGTGATAACACCGCGTTCGTACCGTTTCTGAATTTTAGCAACTTCCGCACGGGCTTTCTCTATCAGCTTCTCCTTATCTTCCGGAACAACAAGATCATCAATGGAAACGGTAACCCCAGCTTTAGTAGCATATTCAAACCCGGTAAATTTCAGACGGTCAAGGAACTCAACGGTCTTACTCTGTCCAAGCATCAAGTACACCCTGCCGACAATTTCTTCGAGCTTTTTCTTATTGGCAACCTCATTGAAGAAACCTAATTCTTCAGGGAGGATATTATTGAAAATCAGACGTCCGGGAGTCGTTTCAAGAAGTTGATTATTTATTCTCACTTCTATTATGGAATGAAGCTCAAGACATCCGGCATCATACGCAGCCAGCGCTTCATCAGCAGAGTAGAACTTCATCCCCTCACCCTTGCAACCGGGTTTCGGCTTGGTCAGGTAATAACAACCGATGACCATATCCTGCGAAGGGACGGCAATCGGTCGTCCCGATGACGGCAACAGGATATTATTCGTCGATAACATCAACACCTGTGCTTCAAGCTGCGCTTCAAACGACAGTGGAATATGAACCGCCATCTGGTCACCGTCAAAGTCGGCGTTAAATGCGGCACAAACCAACGGATGCAAACGAATCGCTTTGCCTTCCACCAGTACCGGATAAAATGCTTGAATACCCAACCGGTGCAAAGTAGGAGCACGGTTCAGCATCACCGGGTGATCTTCGATAATTTCTTCCAGAATATCCCAAACTTCGGGGCGTTCCCGCTCAACCAGTTTTTTTGCTGATTTCACAGTCTGGACATAGCCTTTTTCCTCGAGCTTCATAATGATAAAAGGCTTAAACAGCTCAAGCGCCATATTTTTCGGCAGCCCACACTGGGACAATTTCAGTTCGGGACCAACCACGATAACCGAACGCCCGGAATAATCGACACGTTTCCCCAGCAGGTTCTGACGAAAACGTCCCTGTTTCCCCTTCAATAAATCAGACAGTGATTTTAACGGACGCTTGGAATCTCCACGAACGGAATGTGTACGACGGCCATTATCAAACAAGGCATCGACTGCTTCCTGAAGCATACGTTTTTCATTTCGCAAAATGACATCAGGAGCCTGAATATCGATGAGCTTTTTCAAACGGTTGTTCCGGTTGATAACCCGACGATACAAATCATTCAAATCGGAGGTTGCAAAACGTCCGCCCTCAAGCGGGACCAATGGGCGCAAATCGGGCGGGATAACCGGGATAACTTCGAGAATCATCCATTCGGGACGATTATCAGACTGGCGGAACGATTCGACAATACGAAGACGTTTTAATATATCCTTTTTTCTCTGAACGGAAGTTTCCACCTTTGCCTGGGCACGAAGGGTAACGGCTGTCTCATCAATATCTATTTGCTTGAGCAGTTCACGAACCGCTTCCGCCCCCATTCGTGCGTCAAACGACTTACCTTCTTCTTCCAGATTGAGATATTCTTCTTCCGTTAACACATCGCCGACATTATATGCAGAGTTGCCCGGATCAATCATCAGGTAATTTTCGTAGTAGAGAATCCGCTCCAATTCACGCATGGATAAATCCAGAAGATGCCCAATACGTGACGGCAACGACTTAAAATACCAGATATGCGAAACTGGAACCGCCAACTGGATATGTCCCATCCGTTCACGGCGTACTTTCGACTGCGTAACTTCAACACCGCAACGATCACATACTATCCCCCGAAAACGGATACGTTTGTATTTTCCACAGTTGCACTCCCAGTCCTTCACCGGACCAAAAATACGTTCACAAAACAAACCATCGCGTTCCGGTTTGAATGACCGGTAATTTATCGTCTCCGGCTTTGTTACTTCACCGTATGACCACGAGAGAATTGTCTCTGGTGATGCAATTTGAATTTGAATCGCGGCATATTCCGCCGGACTCTTTTTCTGCACCATGGTCTTCCCAGACATATCGATCATGGCTAACTCCTCATATTGTCAGCGCTGTGTACGATACGATTAGTTCCCATCGCTCCAGCAATCTACTTTTCAATAAGCTTCACATCCAACCCCAACGCCTGCAATTCCTTGATAAGTACATTGAAGGCTTCGGGGTATCCCGGTTCGGGCGGGTTTTCACCCTTTACAATCGCTTCATAAATACGGCTGCGACCGACAACATCATCCGATTTGACTGTCAACATTTCCTGTAACGTATATGCCGCACCGTATGCTTCCAACGCCCAGACTTCCATCTCACCAAAACGCTGACCGCCAAATTGAGCTTTACCACCCAATGGCTGCTGCGTAACGAGAGAGTACGGACCAATGGAACGAGCATGTATTTTGTCATCAACAAGGTGTGACAGTTTCAACATGTATATATATCCAACTGTCAGTTCATTTTCAAACGGCTCACCGGTCATGCCATTGTAAAGAGTCATCTTCCCGCTTTCCGGGAGACCCGCTTCACGGAGTTTCTCTTTTATTTCATCAACAGTGGCACCCTCAAACACAGGGTTGGCAACCGGCTCATCCAGTTTATGAACAGCCCAGCCGAGATGTGTTTCCAAAATCTGACCGACATTCATACGCGATGGTACACCCAGCGGATTCAAGATAATCTCTACCGGTGTGCCATCCTCCATATACGGCAGGTCTTCCACGGGAACGATTTTCGAAACCACACCTTTGTTCCCATGACGACCAGCCATCTTATCGCCCACTGATATTTTCCGGCGAATGGCGATAGTCACTTTCACAAGCTGCTTGACACCAGGAGGAAGCTCAGCGCCACGGACAACTTTATCGATTTCGATTTCCATCGCCTGTGTTTTTTCCGCTACAAGCCGAGCTGCTTCCTTGATGATAGAATCAACATGCTTGTTCGTGGTTTCATCGGTGCAGTACCCTTCCGGGGCAATCGCATTATTCACATCGAAATTATTAAAGAAGTCAGCTTTGAATTTATGCCCGGCGCGAATCAGCACGCTGTTATCAATGGTCGAACGAATCGTGTTCGATGTTTTACCATCAAGCAACTCGCCTAACCGTTGATTGCGCAAGGCAACGATATCATTAATCTTTTTCGTATATTCACGTTTTATCGCTGCTACTTCGGTTTTTTCCTGTTTCTTGGCTTCTTCCGTACGCTCTTTACGGCTGAACACCTGGGTTTTGATTACCACTCCCTTCATTCCGGGAGGAGCTTTCAGGGAGGCGTCACGAACATCACCTGCTTTTTCACCAAAAATAGCACGCAGTAAGCGTTCCTCAGGAGAAAGTTCCGTCTCTCCCTTCGGAGTAATTTTCCCAACAAGAATATCTCCAGCTTCCACTTCCGCACCAACCCGGATAATACCGTTTTCATCGAGATTCAGTAACGCTTCTTCGGAGACATTGGGAATCTCACGGGTTATTTCTTCCGCACCACGTTTCGTATCGCGAACCTGCAATTCATATTCTTCAACATGAATCGAGGTGTAAATATCTTCCTGAACCAAACGCTCGGAAAGGATGATAGCATCCTCATAATTGTATCCACGCCAGGGCATAAATGCTACGAGCACGTTGTACCCCAACGCCAGTTCACCACGGTCAACAGCCGGGCCGTCAGCAATGACTTCTCCTTCCGTGACATGATCACCGATTCTTACCACCGGGCGAAAACTGATGCAGGTATCCTGATTAGACCGACGATACTTGGTGAGCTGGTATTCATCATTTTCAACATATCCGAGCGAACCGGCACGCATTTTAACTGCGGGCCTGATTACAATTCTGCTGGAGTCAACATAGACTACTTCCCCGGCATGTTTTGCTTTAATCACCGCCCCGGCATCTTCGGCAACTTTGCGTTCCAACCCGGTCCCAACGAGGGGAGCCTGAGTCCGTAAAAGAGGAACAGCCTGGCGTTGCATGTTGGAGCCCATTAAAGCACGGTTCGCGTCATCGTGTTCAAGGAACGGGATTAACGAAGCCGCCACCGATACAATCTGGCGGGGAGAAACATCCATGTACTGGACTTTCTCCCGGGGAATCAACGGATAATCGGAACGACGACGGGCAACTACGCGCTCATGGACAAACCGACCCTTGCTATCGATAGGTTCATCACACTGGGCAATATAGTAGCGGTCTTCCTGATCAGCAGAGAGATATTCTATCTCATCTGTTATCTTACCATTGACAACTTTGCGGTACGGAGTTTCGATAAAACCATACTTATTAATTCTGGCAAATGTAGCCAGTGAAGTTATCAGCCCGATATTCGGTCCCTCAGGGGTCTCAATAGGACACATACGCCCATAATGCGTATGGTGCACGTCACGCACTTCAAAACCGGCGCGTTCCCGTGTCAAACCACCGGGACCAAGAGCCGACAAGCGGCGTTTGTGGGTCAGTTCCGACAGTGGATTGGTTTGATCCATAAATTGGGATAACTGTGATGAACCAAAGAATGACTCCACTACCGTCGAAACCGTACGCGCATTTACCAATAATTGAGGTGTAACATTTTCCTGGTCTTTCAGTGACAACCGTTCACGTATTGTACGAGCGACCCGCGACAGACCAACCGAGAACAAGTTAGCCATCAACTCGCCGACAGTCCGTGCCCGCCGGTTACCGAGATGGTCGATGTCATCGGTAAAGCCCTGGTCATTTACCAATCCGACAAGGTACTTGACAATAGCGATAAAATCTTTCGGATCGAGCGTGGACTGGTCCAGAGGAATATCCAGACCCATTCGCTGGTTTATCATGTACCTGCCGACTTCACCAAGATCATATCGTTTATCATTAAAGAAGAATTTTTCCAGAAGCGCTTCCGCCATTTCGATAGTAGGCGGCTCACCCGGACGAATCAAAGAATATATTTTCACCAGCGCTTCTTCACGAGACTTTGTCGTATCTTTTTGAATGGTATTGAGAATAACAAATACTTCCCGCTTTTCAGGATCACGGGGAACTATCTTGACAGACTTGTATCCCAATGCCATTATCTTTTCGGCAACTTCTTCCGATAATTCCTGTCCGGGAGTATAGACAACTTCACCGGTCTCTGTGTCAACTATGCTTTCAGCAAGAACAGCTTTCTCGAGCTGCTCAGCGCTTTTCCGTTTTAGAGAGAAATCTTTTACATCATAGAAGAGGTTTATCAATTCTTCGTCCGTTGAAAACCCCAGTGCCCGCAAAAGGGTAGTTGCCGGCATTTTCCGACGGGAGTCGATATAGACATACATAATATCATTGATGTCCATACTGAACTCGACCCATGAACCACGATACGGAATAATACGTGCCGAAAAGAGTTTTTTGCCGTTCGGATGAATGTCTTCCCCGAAAAACACCCCGGGGCTGCGATGAAGCTGACTTACCACCACACGTTCCGCCCCATTGATAACGAAAGTACCCCATTCTGTTATTACGGGCAGTTCACCGAGATAAACATCCTGCTCGATAATATCTTTTACTTCTTTTTCCTCGCCCTCCCCCTCACGAGAGATTAAACGCATAGTTACCCGTAACGGGGCGGCATAGGTCATATTTCTTGCCCGGCATTCATCAATCGTATATCTTCTTGGTCCAAGATGATAACTGACGTACTCAAGTGAATATTTTTCATGGACATCACTAATCGGGAAAATATCCATGAAAATTCGCTGAAGACCCTGTTTTTTTCGTTTTGTCGGCTCCACATCAGGCTGTAAAAACTCATGATAGGAGCGTAGCTGTACTTCCAACAGGTTCGGCATTTCGGTAGCATCAACATGCTTCCCGAAACTTTTTCTCTCTCTAACTACTGTGTGGGCCAAGGTTTTACCCTCCTAGTAAAAGACACAGAAAGCCCACGAGACACGAACCCTTGTCGTGTCGGGGCAAATACATAATATAGCAATACACGGTTGCGGTGATCCTGTCATATTTTACGTTAATCTCCAGACCACATGGTCAGAGGAGCCGTTCTGCGCTCAGTTCACCAGCCGCAAGTCCAAGTTGGGGAATATCGCATCCAGAATCGTACACGCAGAGAATAAACCCGCCGGAAACAGAAAAGTTCCCGGCGGATATATGTTTTATTTAATCTCTACAATAGCACCGACTTCTTCAAGCTGCTCTTTTGCTTTTTCAGCTTCTTCCTTGGAAAGACCTTCTTTCACTTTTGTCGGAGCACTTTCGACCAATTCTTTGGCTTCTTTCAAGCCGAGACTCGTGAGCGCACGAACCACCTTAATGACCTGAATCTTCTTGTCGCCAACACCGTTCAGAACGACATCAAATTCGGTCTTCTCTTCCTCAACCGGAGCGGCGCCAGGAGCACCCATACCGGGCATCATTGCCACAGGAGCGGCAGCAGTTACACCGAATTTGTCTTGAAGCGCTTTGGACAGGTCAGCAAGGTCCATTGCGCTTAACTCGGCAACTTTCTCAACGATCTCTTCAATTGCTGGGTTTGCCACGTTTGTTTACCTCACTCTATGTTTATTCTTCTTATTTATTTACAACTTCTTTTTTATTTACCCGAGTTTTCTTACTCACCGGCAGCTTTCTTTTTCTCTGCCAGGGCATCAATAGTACCAATCAGTTTCCTGAAGAAACCGTCAATCGTACCAACAAGTTCCGTCAGTGGTGCCTCGACAGCAGCGACAACCTGTGACAGGAGCACTTCTTTTGTCGGTAGTTCCGCAAACCGTTTCAGGTCTTCAGGTCCATATTTTGTACTCTCAACAACAAAGACTTTCACCCGAGGAAGCTCGCGCTCCTTGAATGATTCCTGTATAATTTTCGCTGCCACAACAGGGTCTTCACTGCTGAACGCTATCGCGGTAGGACCAACCAGATACTCATCAACATTCTCAATACCAGCTTCGGCTGCTGCTCGACGAAGGAGAGTATTTTTTGCCACAAGATACTTTACATTATTCTCACGGAAGTTTTTCCGGAGTGCGTTTATCTCGGCGACATCTAAACCTTGATAATCGGTGACAAAAAAGGAGTCAGCACCCTGAAACAGCTCTTTCAGCTCTTGCACCGCTGCTACTTTTCCGGGATTTGGCATAATATCTACTCCTCACTCCCTTACTTCTTCATATCAGCCAGTAACTGGGTATGGTCTAACTTCAGTCCTGGACTCATGGTTGAACAAATCGATGCTCCCAGCAGGTAGGCTCCTTTTGTCGAAGCCGGTTTTGCCCGCATAATAGCACCAAGAAATGCGTACACATTATCTATCAATTTATTTTCTTCAAACGAAAGCTTCCCGACAGAAACAGCCACATTCGCTTGTTTATCCACTCGGAATTCAATACGACCGGCTTTCAATTCGTTCACTGCTTTCGCAACATCCATCGTAACTGTTCCCGTTTTCGGATTCGGCATCAACCCGCGGGGCCCGAGAATCTTCCCAAGTGGTCCCAAAACGCGCATCATGTCAGGTGTTGCTACCGCAACATCAAAATCAATCACGCCGTTTTTCACCTGCTCCGCCAAATCTTCCGCACCAACTAAGTCCGCCCCGGCTTCTTTTGCCTCGGCAGCTTTGTCACCTGCGGCAAAAACCGCCACCCGGACTGTCTTACCGGTACCGTGCGGCAACGCCACCGTACCACGCACCATCTGATCGGCATGTTTCGGATTAACCCCGAGCCTGACTGCCAACTCGACAGACTCATCGAATTTCACGTACGAGCCTTCTTTTAGCAGCTTGATGGCTTCGTCAATCGGATATTTTCGCTGACGATCGACTTTTTGTCGATATTCCTGATATTTCCTGGATCGTTTCATGTATTCAACTCTCCCCGTTTGCGCTATACACAACAGGTCTTAACGAATTATTATTATCTTGCTATCCTTCTACTACTTCAATGCCCATAGACCGGGCAGTTCCTTCAACCATTCTCATAGCCGATTCAACCGACGATGCATTCAAGTCCTGCATCTTCTGCATGGCTATTTCACGCACCTGCTCCTTCGTTACCTTGCCGACTTTATCTTTATTGGGGATTGACGAACCTTTTTTGACCTTGGCTGCCATCCGCAATAGTGTTGACGCGGGCGGTGTCTTTGTTACAAACGAGAAAGATTTATCCGCATAGACCGTAATAATAACCGGCGTAAGAATACCTTTCCCATCCTGCGTACGGGCATTAAATGCCTTGCAGAATTCCATGATATTGACACCACGCTGCCCCAGGGCAGGACCGACCGGGGGCGCCGGGTTTGCCTGTCCGGCAGGTATCTGAAGTTTTATTTCACCAACAACTTTTTTTGCCACGGGTTGTTATGCTCCAACTATATTCCGACCAACTACTCTATTTCTTTACTAACTCAACTTGCAGGAAGTCCAGCTCTACCGGGGTAGGGCGCCCAAAAATAGACACCATCACTTTCACCTTGCGGCGCTCATAATTGACTTCACTGACAGTACCCGAAAAATCAGCAAACGGTCCGTCATTCACTTTTACCGCATCACCAGCCTGAAACGGAAAATCCGTCTCCTCTACCGTTCGGCTCCGGTCAATTTGCCCGACAATTCGCTGTACTTCCTCATCTTTCAGCGGACGCGGCTTTCCACCGCTCCCGATAAAATTGGTAATCCCGGGAGTGGAGACCACCAAATCCTGTGTCACCTTGTCCAAATCCATCTGGATAAGGATGTAACTGGGAAGAAATTTACGAGTCATAGTTGACCGTCTTCCCTGACGCATTTCCGTCACTTCCTCGGTGGGCACAAGGATTTCACCAAATTTACTTTCCAAGCCGGCATTGGCAATGGCGGATTCCAGATACCGCTTTGCCTTTTGCTCATGACCGGAAAACGTATGAACAACATACCACCGCAGCGCCATCGCGTCCATCAGCCTCCCGCGCCACGACTAAATATCATCGCCACGCCATAACTAAGAATACGATCGACAAGACCGATAAAGATAGCAACGATTACCGACACAACAATAGTAACAATTGTTGACCCGATTAGCTCTTCTTTTGTCGGCCAGGTGACCTTTCTCAACTCGGCACGAACTTCTTTGAGGAACTTAGTAATTTTTTCCACAGCAACCTTCTCGGTACAGCTCAGGCCAGGAGGGACTCGAACCCCCAGCAACCGGTTTTGGAGACCGGGACTCTACCAATTGAGCTACTGGCCTGTGTGCGTGTATAGTTATCTCGTCTCCTTATGAGGAGTATGCTTATTGCAAAACGGACAGTACTTCTTATACTCCACCCGTTCCGGATGAAGCCGCTTATTTTTCTTCGTACTATAATTTCGCTGCTTACACTCACCACAAGCCAGTATAATTCGTTCCCTTGGCATTGTTTTCCTATCCAGTTAACGCCGGAGGGCAGTTACTCTATAATTTCCGAGATGACACCAGCACCGACCGTACGACCGCCTTCACGAATTGCAAAACGCAACTCCTTCTCCATCGCGATCGGCGTGATCAACTCTACTTCCATACTTACATTATCACCGGGCATCACCATCTCA
>JAJRZL010000061.1 GCA_024275255.1 Candidatus Zixiibacteriota bacterium
TACCGATGGCATCGGGGTACATCCTTACGTGGGAGATATCAACTTTAATACTGCTTATATCGGGTTATTGCTGGGGATGTCTTTTGGGTTGTAAAATTATTCTCCGTGGAAATCATTATTGCGTTACATGTAAAAAGTCAGACAACAAGAATTCAACTCTGCCGATAAATGTTGACATACGCGACATAACGGTATAGCCGAAAGTCGTACCGAAAAATATCATAAGAAAATAGGTCCCGACAACAGCAGACGTTCCAAGGACTCCTTTGTGCTCACGGCTGAAATAAAAATATGACAGGGTGGTCAGGACACCAAGTAATACCACGATAATGGAAATATCCGGCAATCCGCTCGATGTAAACAGGGGACTGACAGTTGCGGATACCTGTTTGAGAGTACGGGCTTCCAGCATTGCCGGTATCGCCACTCCCGCCCCGGAACCGATAAGTACCGCTATCGGAATCCGTGAAAGGACCGATGTTTTCCGATGGAACCGTCCGAACATCATCAATCCTAACAACAATGGCACTACGAGGGACCATCGTCCGTTCCGGGTCAAAGGCACAATGAGCAAATCCATAACCGTATTTGACCAGGTAATGACCAGAAAATAGCCGATTGATACCCCTATCAACAGCGACTCCGCCATTTTATAGACAGGATTATCACGGTATAGAAAACTCAAAATGGCAAGAGTAAGTACTCCGGCGACAAGTGTTCCCCAGTCCATCAGCTATTGCTCCTTTTCTTTCTTTTGGCTCTAAAATAGACAATATTACCGACAACTATCAGACAGATAACATAAATATGTGATACTGTTTGTGCCAGCATACCGCGTTTCCCTGCCCCTCCCCTGTTGATAAGTCGCTCGTATTCCGCTGCTCCGCGCAAACCGCCAATCATGGCATACAGTTGCCCGGAAGCAAGGTATGGATCATAGGTAGTCATCATGGCAGCTGTTACCGCCGCTGACACCCGTACCCCATACCGACTGGCGCCATATTCTATCCAGTGCGTGGTCAGGGAGCCATCAGCAATGGAAATCACCCCGGCGATGTCATCATAATTTTTCACATTATGCAGAAGCGGCAACTGCGCTACCGGTTTGCCAAGATAATCTTCGGGAAAAGTTTCCGGTATCGATTCCCCCATCGAAAGAATCGCTGCAATATACTGTGGTTTGAACCCAAGATAGACATAGTCGATTCCATACTGTTTGCCATATTCTTTCGCTACCATATTCATCAACTGGTATCCGACACCGGTGCCTTCGGCTAATAATGCTGTCCCGATAAGTTTTATATTTTTAGAAAAGGTATGACGTAGCACCACCAACGCCAGCGGACGTATTTCCGGCAACGATGAGGCTTCGTGGTCAAAAGATATAATTAATGTCGAACCTTCAGGAAGAGAATCAATCAGGTTGTATAGCCGTTGTGTTTCATCGGTAACAGCAATATCAAAGCTGATATTCAACACCATCGCTCCCACAACAAGAACAAATAACCCGAGAAATATCCAGTGTCTTGATTCCAATTTTATCACTTCTCTCCCCCCAGCCAGGTACGCTCGATTCCTAACAGTACCCGTAACGATGTCGTCAGGGAACCCAACCCGATACCGATAAGAATTGCTCGTCGGGCAGCCATGGAAGGGTTCCCGCGGACCCAGTCGGCAGTACCGGCAATAAACGAGGGCAACGCCCCTTCCAGTGAGGAACGACTTATCAGGGTAAGCAAAGCTGCTACGAGAAGCACTGTTGCCGGCAACGAACGAGCACGAAACCCACGATACGATGCTGAAGCCACAAAGAATGCCAGCAGTGAAAAAACTGTTGATTGCATGGGCACTTGCACATTGTCAAACATCCACATAAACGGTGAGTCACCCTTGATTCCCCAGATAACAGCAAATACCGGCATTATGACCAATCCAAACAGGGAGATAAAACGATAAAAGCGGTTGTGTCCTCTTTTAATGTCATGAACAGAGAGATTTACAAAACTAATGACACCAATAATCAACGTAAACGCAAAAATAATCTGCCAGTAATCGACAAGAACGGTTGTGTTTATTTGACGGGCTACCGGATGAGCAGAAAAATACACGGCAAACAACACCAACCCAAATACAAAACAGATTATTTGCGGTCCCAGCCTGTTCATCAGAAACGCCACCATGTAGAATCAGGGTTTATGGTTGCCCAGATAACTGCAAGTATCAGTAACATAGCAATAATCACTTTCAGAATATCCTGCGCCCGCACTGATGCTAAAATTGATTTATCCTGAGAAAGATACCCGGATGCCGCAAACAGTTCTTCCCCTATCAACACATAATCACAGGCGACGATAAAAAATGATAACTGGATAGTGGAGTCGGTTCCGGCAATCTGAATTGCTTTGTTGATATTACCGGTTTCAGCAAGAATAAGCGACTCCGCTTCGAATGTCCCCAGCAGAAAAATTGATGCCGGTTTCAACCGACTGATGAGCCCTTCCACCGCCGCGGCATATCCAAATTGCGACGAACTGACATAAAAAATGTCATTCTCTCGATACCTGTCAGGAAACCCTGCTCGCGCACATGCTTCCTTGATGACTTCCTGCGCAACCGCCATAATAACCGGGTCGTGGGTTGGATAAACAAGTCGGCAATCATACTGGCAGGTCTTTTCTGCAACATGGCTTAAAATATTCATCGATGCTATTGTTGTTGGTCGCTGGATATCTCCCCCCCACCCGGGAGTAAAAAGAACTGGTCGCGCCATTTCCGTGGCTCGTCCGATAGCATCCTCAACAGCCCGCAATCCGGCAATTTTGCGAACTTTGAATTTTTCCCTACTCGATTTATGAAATGTGGTGTATAACACAATCAGAATGGAAATAATAGCAGCGATGAGGGTAACGGTTTTGCCGGTATCAAACCAGGCTACCGGAGAAGCAGTCACGGCAAGTGTTATGATAATATAACCGGTAATCATAAATAACAATTTGTATGGTTTGATACTTGTCTGGCAACAAAAAGATTTTTAATTGACCTGAGGTAAAACAGGTAACTACTATATACGCGAATGCGATTTTATAGAATGGAGATAATCAGATGAGGATAATTATTGTTCATTTACTGGCTTTATTATTTATCTCAAACGCATATTCGGAAACGACTCTCCGTTGGTGGCAATTCTGGACCGACCCCGCAGTAAAACCAACCATTGAATCTATGGTCAAGGAGTTTGAACAAGCCAATCCTGACATTAAAGTAGAACTGACTGACCTCACCTGGGCGAATGGTCACGAAAAAATCGTACTCGCTTTTTCATCGGGAACCGCACCTGATATCGTGGAGCTTGGCTCCGACTGGATTGCCCAGTTCGCCGATAACGAACAGTTAGCCGATATTTCTGACGACATCATTAAAGACAGCTCGCAATTTCAGGGCTGGGGCATGGCTACTTATAAAGGAAAAATTTATGGTTTCCCGTGGATACTCGGAACGCGAGTTATTTTTTGTAACCGTGATTTACTTACGAAAGCAGGCTATGATACCACTTTTCTACCTGTGACCATAGCCGAATTTAAGAAGTCAGCATTAGAAATTCAAAAACTCGGGGATGACATTTACGGATGGGGTTCCAATACTGCCGAGAGACATCGGTTATATAAAAAATTCCTTCCTTTTTTCTGGTCCGCCGGAGCGCAGCTTTTCACCGATGACGGCAAGTATTGTGTTATTTCTTCCACTATGGGAGTCGAAGGGCTCCGGTTATATCATGACCTACACAAATACGCCGGATATGTTGCCAACCAAAGAGGAATCGAAGATGCTTTTCTGGACGGAAAGATTGGATACATCATGTCCGGTGACTGGTTGTTGAAACGGATTAAACTTGAGAACCGGAAAATCAATCTTGTCTCTACCCTGGTACCGGGTCCCAAGTATCCCGGCTGGTCTTTCCTTGGGGGGGAATTCCTGTGTATCAGTGCATCTTCACCAAATAAAGAAGCCGCTATGAAGTTTATCCGGTTTATGACCTCACCGGAAAATCAGATTAGGTTTTGCAAAGCGAACTACTCAGCGAACCCGTCAAGCTTAAAAGCTCAGGAGGACCCGTTCTTTACCTCGAACGAACATTTTCAGACTTTCATAAGCCAGATAAAATTATCCAAACACCCGCCGGTTATACCTGAATGGGTCTATATTGAAGACATTATCGAAGAAGCAGTCGAAGAATCATTATTCAAAACCGATCTTGTTGCGGAGCCACTACGAATAGCAAGGCAGAAAATACAAAAAATTATTGATGAAAAGAAATGAAACACGCCCGGTACTCAATCTTACTTCCGGCTCTCCCCTGGATTCTGACTTTTGGTCTTTTCTGGCTGTTCCCGTTGCTCTTTTCATTGATTGCTGGTTTTACTGATTACAGTCTTCTTGCCCGTAACGGATTTCACTGGGTAGGCTGGGATAATTATCGGGAATTACTTCAGGACGAATATTTCCATTCTGCCGTAAAAAACACTCTTATTTTTGTATTCGGCACCGTACCGATAACAACAGTATTAGCGCTTTTTTTGGCATTGTTGGTAAACAAGCAATTCAAGGGACGAGGGCTTTTCCGTGCTGGATATTTTCTTCCCTCTATCACATCAATGGTAGTCATAGCGCTTATCTTTACTAATCTCTACCAACGTGGAGGATATATTGCCCTGCTTGCTTCCATGTTGGGTTTTACTCCTCCCGAATACGGCTTTTTATACAACAGCAATACTGCTTTGTATGGTATTATGGCAATGGATATCTGGATGTCGGTCGGGTATTACATGCTTATCATGCTTGCCGGACTGAAATCAATCCCGGATGAATTGTATGAAGCTGCCGATATTGAAGGAGCATCACCTGTGAAACAACTCTTTTCCATCACCCTCCCGCTATTACGACCGGTGATGCTTTTTATCATTGTTATCAACTCGATAAAATCTTTCCAGGTATTTGTAGAAATCTTCGTTATGACCAAGGGCAAGTTTGACACTGCATCCATGGTATATTTCATTTATGATGTCGGCTTAACAACAGCATTTCGTTTCGGGTACGCATCGGCAGCAGCGTATGTACTATTTATAATCATTATGATATTTTCAATTATGCAATTCCTCCTGTTACGAAAGCGGCAACCGGTATGGTAACCAACAAACTGACAATGACGCTTCGGTATGTCCTGCTGAGTATCGGTCTTGTGATAATGTTGTTTCCGCTGGTGTGGATGTTTTTGGTCTCGTTTATGAAAGCCGGTTCCGGACTTACACTGACTGAGCTTTTCAGTTCACCGTTGACATTTTCCAATTTTGTTGATTTGTTCTCTCATGGAAACATGGGACGATACTTGTTCAACTCCTTTTTTGTAGCTTTTGTAGTAACTATTGGGAATGTGTTTTTTTGTTTTCTCGTTGCGTATGCGCTGGTTCGATATCGTTCGCCGTTTAACAAGCTGTTGTTCATTTCGGTTATTGCAGTGCTCATGATACCGGCTCATATCCTTATTGTACCGCTTTATGTTCTTATGTTAAAAATACATATATATGATTCCTACTGGGCGCTTATTCTGCCCTGGCTGGTAAGCCCGATAGGTATATTTCTGGTGAAACAATATATCGAATCCGTTCCCGAAGCTATGGAAGAAGCGGCTCGGGTTGACGGTGCGGGCGAATTGCGGATAATCTTGACCATTGTTATGCCAATTTGTAAGCCGGTACTGGCAGTACTGGCAATCCAGATATTTTTTACCAATTGGAATTCTTTTCTGTTTCCGTTTATCCTGACTTCAAGTGAACAGCTGCGAACTCTTCCGGTCGCTCTTGCCCATTTCCAGGGACAGCAGGCAATTGACTGGCAACATCTTATGGCTGGTTCGACAATAGCTGTTCTGCCTATTTTAATTATCTTTTTTATTCTTCAAAAACAAATCGTTTCCGGCATAACTGCCGGTGCGGTAAAACAATAGAGATTTTCTTGTAGATAAAACCATTTTTTTCTTGCCCAATTCCACAGAATAATGTACTTAATTGGAACTTTGAAAGACAAAACTATAATGAGGATACGAAAGGAAGTACAATGAAAACAATGTTGGTAGCAGTTTTACTGCTTATCTTTGCATTAGCCGGTTGCGGTGTGAACAAAGATTTTGTACAACAACAGATTCAGGAATCAGAATCGCGCACTGATGCAAAAATTTCTCAGCTCAGCAACAAAACCAATACGAATGCTGACGAGATTAACAAACTTCAAACTCTTGCAGCCCAATTAAGCGAAAAGACTGACCTTGCCATCAACAAGGCTGCCGGATTTGAAAACTACCAGGTCATCTGGTCCGGAACTATCAACTTTGATTTTGATTCCTGGGAAATCACCCCGACCGCAGAACAGACATTGTTGGATGCATGTGAGAAAATGGGACAAAACCCAAGTTCTCTGGTAGAGATTGCAGGTTTTACGGACAAAACCGGTCCTGCCAGTTATAACCTCATGCTGGGTCAGAAGCGCGCCGAAGCTGCCAAGCGGTACATTGCTGACCATTGCGGTATTGCGCTCTATCGTCTGTTTGTTGTCTCCTACGGTGAAGAGAAACCGGTTGCCAGTGGCGAAGGTAACGCCAATGCCAAGAACCGTCGGGTGGAAATCAAAGTCTGGGGTACATTACAGTAATTCATATTTACTATGTAATCAGATAAGAAAAGCGGGATATACAACATATCCCGCTTTTCTTTTGTATAGAACTGTCGAACTACAATCAACAAGCACTAATCACATCATTCATCATCGTCGCTATCACTTTGATCAACATCACCAAGGGTTCCATGGGTAGATGGTGGAGGTGGTGTATATGTTTTTTTGTCAGCCGGTACCGGGGCATACTCCGGCTTTTCCTTTCCCTGTTCTTCTGAAATCATCGTAATAACGCGCTGTGGGAACGGAATTTCTATTCCCTCTCGTCTGAAAGCATTGAGAATTTGTTCACGCAAATCACAGGTCGTGGTAAACTGCAACGAGACATCGGCAACACGACAACGAAGGGATACATCGAGAGAGCTGTCCCCAAAGTTCAGTAAACGAAATTCCGGTTCATGCTCTTTCAGCACGTTCGGATGTTTCAAGGCTTCGGCTACCATGACTTCACGGACTTTTGATAAATCAGAATCATACGACACCCCCACATCAACACGTACCCGTATCTCCGGACGAGGATAGGTGAGGTTATGAACAGTGGATTTCATTAACTCGGCATTGGGAACAATAATAAGAGTATTTTCAAATGTCTGGAATTTCGTAGAACGAACCCCAATCTGGTACACAACACAAACAGTGCCGTCATCAAGCCGTACCCGGTCCCCTGCACGAAACGGGCGGTCAATCATAATGACAAAACCACCTATCATATTGGCAATAGTTTCCTGCGCGGCAAGAGCAATAGCCAACGAGCCGACACCGAGGACCGTTATCAAACCTGCAATATTGATATTGAAATAATCCAATATGATGAGTACCGCCAGAATATACAGGGTTACTTTAATTGCCCGGTCAAAAAGCGGAACGAACTCTTCATTGATTCGGGCATCGGTTTTCACTGCAATATTTTCACCAAACCACCGGATAAAAATCGACAGCTCCTTTACCAGGAATTGGACGATGATAAATACTCCCAGCGAGTATAATATTCCATCAACGACAGTAAAGAACATTTCCCCGACATATCCGCCCCAATTTGATTTCTGAATAAAGTTCATCAGGAAATGAAACCCGATGAGATATACCAGAATATGGAGATATTTTCGTCCGGTCGAGAGCAGTTTGTCATCAAGGTCCGTTCTTGTTTTTGCTGCCAGACGTGCTCCGATAACGAACAGGATAACACGGGATAGATACACAGCAATAATAGTTATCAGGCAAATGATAACTACCCCGACAAGGGTACGGACATGCTCTGAAAGCGGTAATGCCTGCAATAATTGTTCCATAATATTACCTGAACTCCATGATAATTCCTGCGGTTTCAAACCTTGCTCGTACACTTATAGTATCGGGGAGCTGCACTTGCGTTTCAGCTAATCGAAACGGAATTGCGGAACCATTTCCCCGTTTGTTATCACCATTGGAGTCAAGAAATCCCGACAAGAGATATTTACCCGATGGTACATCGATATAAAATGTCGTATCCCGAACCACAACATTATAAATCTCATTATTATCTGTCTTGATGCAATGAAGCACTACGGGGACATTCTTTTTGCTCTTGAGAGCCACGACAATTGAGCCGGAAATGGCTCCGAACGATTTACTGTCATAGATTGAAAATGTATATTCCCGAAGAGAGTCACCTACAACATTTCCGGCATAATCGGCAAGTTCGAATTCAGTAACTGTCAGCCGGTAGTTTTTCCCCTCTTTGATATCCGGTGACAACAAGCCCAACCGGAAATTATCTTTCCACACCCGCGTCAACGGCATGGGATTATCCCGCTCGTCCCAGAGTACCAGTGTTTCATCGGTGAATCGGGTTGTATCCAACGGTTCACTGAATGTCAATTGCAGGTGAAGCCGATTCAATGCTACCGGTGATGTATCCGGGGAAAAAGCAACTATTGTCGGCGGATCTTTATCTTCTTTCTGTTCAACTATCAAATCAGTAGAGGTTATCGCCGGTTTCGTACTATCCAGGGTAATTGAAACGGTATAGACCCCGGGAGTTACTTTGCCGAAGTTGACTGTTATTGCCGATACCGTGGTATCCGTTTCCAGCATGTCAATGGCAGAAAGTATTTCTGCATTATTTCTCTGGTTCATAAGTTGTATGTGAGCAGGTGTTTTTTTCAATATCTCCGTACTGATCGGATGGGTAAACCTGACATGCACCAATGAATTTGATGTGTATGTTGCCGAAAGTACTTCCGGTGACAGCGTGTCCTGACTCGTAGTAGATAGCAACAGGTTGCCTAACGGTATGTCACTGCCAATATCAATTAAGCGATCACTTACGGCGAACTCCTCCCGAAGAGGATTGAAGAATTCATCATGATTGTTATCATCAAAAGCAATCAAGTGAAATTTCCGGGCAGGTAAATATCGGAACCGAAACCGTCCATCACTGTTTGTTTGCACTAAGTACACCGGGTATAAACTGTCAAACATCGTGGAATCGGTGATATCCTCTGCATGGAAAAGTCCTACCATCATACCGGCTCGAGGTGCGCCTTCTTTCAGCACCTGCCCGGCAACCACCCCGGAATCAATAAACGCTCCCGTCGAAAATGCCACTATCCCACTACTGTCCAGCTTGTTTCCTCTCAAATCAGTAATGGCGGAGCCGACTGAAACAATATAAGTCTCGTCTGTGCGAAAACTATCCGGCAGGATGACAATTACTCTATCACCCTTCCACTTTATTTTTGGGTCCTTCCGGGGACGAGGTGAAATGAAAATTGATTTTCCGGTTGGTGGCGGCATAACTTTTTCTGAAAACACTAATTCTATTCGATTATCAATGGGGACTTTTACAGAACCGTTTGCCGGTATTGAACTCACCAGTGTCGGCTTCGTTTTGTCAACCGGTCCCCCCGGGGGAGGTTTTATCTCAGCACAACCAAGCAGAATTACTATCGCAATTACAGGGATAAAAAGATAATTATGTGTTACCGACCTGACATCAACAGGGTTTTTCATAAACCAAGCTTTTCTTTGAGAGCTTCATTCTCCGGGTCAAGTTCCAAAGCCTTTTTCCACCAGACACGAGCTTTATTCATATCACCCGTAGCCTTGTAGGTGTCTCCCAGATGGTCGAAAATAACGGGGTCGTTGTCAAGTTCAACTGCTTTTTTTAGCTGCTCAAGAGCTTTATCAAATTCTCCCAGACGATAAAACACCCATCCATAGCTGTCGAGATATGCGGGATTATTGGGAGATTCTTTCAATGCCCGTTCTATCAACTCGCGGGCATAGGATAATCGTACCCCATGCTCAGCGAGTAAATACCCGAGGTAATTCAGTGCCTGATGATAATTTGCCGCCAGGGCAATCAACTCTTCAAACGTTTCGACCGCTTTATCAAACTTGCCATAATTATCATAGGCTATTGCCAACCCAAAAAGGAGCCGGTGTTTCCCTTCACTATCGCTTTCGGGGATATGGTTCAATCCGGTTTGATATGTTTTTATCTCATTTTCTTCCTGTTCCAACTGACGGTATGTGTAAGCAAGGTCAAGCCAGTTCTCATACGAAGAATCCTCCAGTTGCACTAACAATTCAAAATCCTGTAACGCATCATCAAAGTTTTTTCGGGTAAGAGCAATCCTCCCCAGGTAACGATAATTCAGGGGGTGCCGGTCACCATCAGAAACCAACGCAGAAAAAACAGAATCGGCGGTATTCAAGGAATCCAGATAAAAGTACAACATCCCCAACCTTCGCATAGTCGGTTTATCCAAAGGCATCAACGATGCTTCTTTCCGGGTATATATCAGTGCCGAATCAAGTTGGTTACCCTGTATATATATCGATGCCAACTGCCTATATACAATAACATTACTGCTATCTATCTCAAGCGCTTCTTTAAGTACCTGCCTGGCGGAATCCGGTTGTTTACGGACTTTGTATATATCACTTAATCCAATAAGAGACATGGTGTTGGTTATATCGTTACGTATTTCAAGGGATTTCCGAAAGGCTGTCTCCGCCTTTTCAAAGTCAGCAAGCTGCATTTCTAATTTACCAAGCTCAAACCATAAGCGATAATTATTCGGACGTAACCGACAAAGGTGTTCATACGCCCAAGCAGTGGAATCAACCATCCCCAACCTGCGGTAAGCAGCCGCCAGGTACGAAAAAGCCGATGAACTTGAGGAGTCTAATTTTACTGATTCGCGGTAACATACCAAAGCGGAATCTTCGGAGCCGATTGCCCGCATGGTGGCTCCCCGAAGCTCCCACACATCAGCCGTGACCGGGGATATGGGCTGAAGCACAGCAAGCACATCGTCAAAATGTTGTATTTTGAACAAGACCTCGGCAAGAGTACGACGAATTTCATACGAGTCGGGATATATTGCAAGTGCTCGACGATAACTTTCCGATGCCTGGTAGTACATCCCTGCAGCTTCATAGATCGTGCCGTTTGACCAGTAGAAAAAAGCTTCCGGATCAATCTTGTCAGCCACTGGTTCCAGTTCAATAGGTTTGTTTGTTTTTTGATTCCATCCTTCAGCTTTTATCTCATGCTTTACGACAGTTGAAGAACAGCCTCCCATTATTCCGATTGCAAGAAGCAACAAAAGCCCAGGAATAAACTTTACCGATATCTCTTGTCCGATTCTACCCATATACAAACTCGATTATCATCACTCTGTACCGTCCATTATTATACGCATGAAATATATTAAATATCACATATAGTAGTACACCCAGAGAGACTCCGAAGTGCCAAAGGTCATCCAATAAGTTTCAAAAATCGACGTTTTCCTACTTTTAAGACCGGTTCTGTACCTTTAGAGAGCGAAAATTCATAATCAGGGTCAGTAATCCGTTCTCCATCAATAGTTACAGCACCGGCGGTAATCAACTTGCGCGCCTCACTGTTCGATTTTGCCATCTTACTTTTTGAAATCAGCCCGACCAGATAAAGCTGTTCCGGGTTCAATCCCCATGCTTCAATGTCTTTTCTGCTCACGGTGGGGATTTCATCAGGAAGCTGTTTTTTGGAAAAAACACGTTCAAATTCTTCTCTGGCTGCCCTGCCTGAGCCTTTTTCATGGTACATATCAACCAAACGTTCCGCCAATTCTTTCTTGATAAGCATCGGGTTGACATCAGGACTTGCCAATCGTTTTTTTACCTGCTCAAGTTCTTCCTGAACGGCATCAGTCGCCAACTCATAGTAACTGTATATCAAATCATCAGGGATGGACATCACCTTCCCGAAAATTTCACGCGGCGGTTCATCAATCCCGATATAGTTTCCCAACGATTTCGACATCCGCTTTTCCCCATCGACACCGACCAAAACAGGCAGAGTAAGAATGCACTGCGGCTCAACTCCATACGCTTCCTGAATCGTCCGCCCTGCTAACAGGTTGAATTTCTGCTCGGTAGCACCAATCTCTACATCGGCTTTTATCGCAACGGAATCATACGCCTGCATCAACGGGTAGAAAAGCTCGTGGATTGAAATAGGGATTCCTCGTCGCATTCGTTTTTCGAAATCATCACGCTCCAATAAGCGGGCTACAGTAAATTTCATAGCGAGGTTCATAATATCCGCAAAGCTCATTTTCTCGAACCACTCACCATTAAAATGAACCTCGGTTTTATTTCTATCGAGAATTTTGAAAAACTGGTCCTGATATGTCTCGGCATTTTTCATAATCCGGCCATATTCAAGCTGCGGACGGGTAGCCGAACGTCCGGAAGGGTCACCAATCATGGCAGTATAATCACCGACAATAAGAACAATTTGGTGTCCCAGGTCCTGAAACTGCCTTAATTTGCGAATCCCGACCGTATGACCAAGATGAATATCAGGCGCAGTTGGATCAAACCCCTGTTTTATCCGAAGTGGCGTATTGGTCTGAATCGATTTTTTAACCCGTTCCTCAAATTCACTTTCCGGCAGAACATCGATTGCCCCTCTTGTAATCATCTGCCATTGATGCTCAAACTCTTTTTGTAATCCCTCGTTATTTTGTCCCATTTCTACTATCTTCTTTCCGTAGTGCATCTTTCTTCAATTATCGACATATAAGAAACATGGTTGACTAATCCGGCAAAATCAGCATGTAACCGGAAAGTCCGACATAGGTATATAGAATAAAAAAACAGTATTGTAAATGAACAAGTTTGAAGTTTGTTTTAACTTGACCTTACTGTAAGAAAAGTATGATTATAGCAGATTATGATAGCAGCAAAAGTAAAACAATCCCGGTTTAAGCGTCGCCGCCTGCAAACTACTGTACTGGTGCTTATTGCGCTTTGTCTCATACTGGCGCTTATCATCGGATACAAGACCTATAACGTGTACCAGTCGGAATTGCCTTCATTTGAGCAGTTACACAATATCGAACCAAACTTGAAAACCAAGGTTTATGACAGGAACGGCATATTGCTCAAGGAGTTTTACAGCGA
>JAJRZL010000062.1 GCA_024275255.1 Candidatus Zixiibacteriota bacterium
AGAGTGACGGAAGAGAGAGGATGAAAAACATAGGAATGACAAGAAGAAACATCGTGGTATCTCTGTGATGGTTCTTTAACATTCCTGTAAATTGAGAGGGGTAATTGCGTTGAGTTGTGAAAATCCGTGGGATAGTGATTGAAAGTGATTGCAGGTCACCAGCAATATAAAATGATGAAACAGGTACGCTGCATAGTTTCTGCCGTTATACTGGGATGTCTTCTGTTGAGTGGAGCAGGTGACATGGTGTGGGGACAGGCAGCAGTTCCACCGACTGAAGGGATTGATGAGCACCATGATTCCAAAATGAAATTGGATGCCGATGTTCGTGAAGCTGTCAATGATTATATTGACTACTTAAATGAGTTGGAATCAGTATTGCTGGATTATACCCGGTATTTTTCCAAGTGTACGGATAAAGAGAATCTGGCGGAACAAAAGGATTTGTTAACCCTTGCGGCAAAACTTTCTTCAGGGATCTACCTGATGAACCTGCAACAGTTGAGCGATGACTTGAAAAAGCTGGAACAACAACTTCGTACCCGTGAAAGAGAGTTAAGAACACAAGATATCCAGGAATACAAGATAGTACGAAATTTACGTCGGGAGCTGGAAATACTGAGTAATTATCAAAGTGAGATAAATACGCATATTTTTACCGATGAAAAGTTGAAGCCTCAGTTACAAGCATATTTTCTTCGGAAGTATTCTTCTCAGAAACAAAGTATGAATGATATCCAGTATAAATTAAGCTATACAGGAGATTCATTACAATATATAAAGCTTCAAATGTTCTTTGATAGTGTGCAGGAACATTTTCCGAACCAGCCTGTCCCATCACCCCCAGAGTCCCCCAAAGTGAATGTAAATGTAACAGTTTCAAAGACCCCACCTGTTCCTCCCAGTAAAGATATGGTCTTTACTCAACAAACCGGAGCCAGCGAAGTTGTCAGGGAATTTACCGACAGCATTGAAGTTCCGTCAAAGAATATGACAATATACGTCAGCAGCGGTGTCGGTGATATTACCATCACCGGTTGGAATAAGAAATGGGTACGCGCACAATCAACAGTCTATGTGTCATCTTCAACAGAAGAGAGTGCGGAACAGCTTGCCGGCAGAGTCGGGTTATCACTCTCTCAAAAGCGTGACAGTGTCGGTGTCGACTTGCTGATGCCCCGGATACGTTCTCTCGGTCTCACAATCAACAGAGCTCGTCTGACTGTTTTTATGCCATCCGGTAATAATATCGTTTGCAGAAACTCATACGGTAAGGTGAAGGTTTCCGGTATCCGGGGGAAAGTCTCCCTTGTTTCCAGGTTTGCCGATATCAACATCAAAGACATCAATGGGTATGTCAATATTTCCAACAAAATGGGTTCTCTTGCCCTGTCCGATATTGCCGGTAAAATAGATGTCAGAACCTCACATTCTCCAATCGACATTTCCGGCAGTTCGGGGATGATTACGGTACAAAACAGCTTTGCCCCGGTTGACATTACTTCATGTACCGGAAAGCTTTCTATTCAAAATAGTGGTGATATCAATATTGAAGATTTCACGGGGCCAGTAGAGATTACCAATGTCAATGGAAAAGTAATGATACGCAAATCTGAAGGTACTTTCTCAATTCATAATACATTTCAGCCAATTATCCTTGAAGAACTGTCGGGGACTATTACGGTTTACAATAAATATGCCATGATTGATATTTATGACAGCAATGGTCCCATACAGGCACAAAACAGCTTTGCCATGATTCGCACCCGTGATATCAATGGGACACTGCGTTTGAAAAATGAAAATGGTGATATTGATGTGCGACTGTTACAAGGAATTACGGGACCCTCAATCATCCAGGTTTCTTATGGTGATGTAAAACTGTCACTTGCAGATGGGGTTAATATCATTGTCGATGCGCAAACTATCGGGGGAACCATTAAAGGGACATTGCCGTTTACTGTTGAAACTTCCGGGAAGACAAAGAAGGCTCTGGTTGCCCTGGGGAGTGGTGGACCTTCGTTAAAAATCAACGGTACGAACACTACAATCGTATTGAATAAGAATAAATAGCACTTCGTATATTATTCATAAGATTTACTTTTTATTACCCGGAAATAAGGAAATAGATGTTGTTCCATGGCAGAACCGTGATGGTTCTGCCATATACTTTTACTTCGATTTGTAGCCAACCTGCCTTTATTCGTACAGTTGACAACAGGGTTACTTGGCGCTCAGTTTTTTCTCAAGCCGGTTGACCGCTTTGGTCAGTTTGTCAACCTTGTCCTCGAGTTTTTTCACTTCGGATTTTTTTACCAGCTTGTACTGTTGAATTTCTTTTACCAGTTTGCTGATTTCCTTTTGTGCTTTGCCGGCTTCGCCTGATACTTTTTCCCTGAATTTTGCTGTCGATTTCTCAGCTTTGTCTAAAAGCTCAAGAACCGCTTTTTTCCGGTCGGATTCTTTCAGGTCGCCCTTTTTAATAAGCTCGTCGATAATTTTTTCCGCTTTTGCCTTGGTAACCTGAAAGGCACCGATAGAAGCCAGTATAGTGTTTTTGAGAATAGACATAGGCTTGTGTCCTCCATATTCAATTATTGTTTGCAATAGATCCTTTGGTTCGTTGCTATCATCCCATGACACTGCTTCTGAAGCCATAATCCGCCCCAGTACGGCAGTGGTAATATCCGAACCGTCGGCACTATCAATCACCGTAATCTGCTCACCTTTCCTGATAAGCCGCACAATGTCCCGGTGCGTGATAGTGGCGCTGGCAGTGGTGTCGTAGAGCCGTCTGTTGCTGTATCGTTTAATAATCCTCATAGTACTCATTATTCATTATAGTGCAGTGCACAATAAAAGTCAAATAAAAAACCTTCGAACTCTTTATATAGTTATACACTGATTAATGACGTCCGGTTGAAAGCAGGACAATATTAATTATTTCAAGCAGCCGTTCGCAGGAAAACGGTTTCTTGATAAACATATCTCCCCCGGATTTGAAGGAGCGTCCCATATCATCGGAACGGTCTTTTCCGGTAAGAAAGATAATAGGGGTGGAGGCAAATTGCGGATCTTCTTTCAAACCTTTACAAATATCGTACCCGTCAACCTCCGGCATCATGATATCCAGCAGGATAATATCCGGTTGGAAATTGCGAGCCACTTCGATTGCATTTTTCGGGCTGTTTTCAACCAGTACCTGATAACCTGCCTCATCAAGGAATGTTTGAACGATATCCGTTATTTCCGGTTCATCATCCACTACCAGCACTTTGGCTGATCCTATGTTTATCTGGTATGACATAAGCTGTTTTGCCTGTTTTTCATTATGGTCATTACATTATATATTACATACTTATTGTCGGAATGTATTTGATAATCTTAACCAAAACCTTACAACCACCTGTTACACTTTCACTTGTAATAGTTTCACGATACGGAACGCTTTTTATCATGTTGGTATACAACGGGTTATTATGTTTATTCTATGGATTTGCCGGTTGTTGCAGAAGGGAAAAAAACAGCCGGAAGTTACGTTCCGGCTGTGAGATAGTACCGTATGAGTTTGTTATGATACAGCTTCCAGCGGGTTCATCCGCAAATACTCGGTAGCGTCGATTTTTCGTTTAATGGCGGTATATCCTCTTGAGACCTGTTCGGGAGTCAGGTTGAGTACTTTGGCGGCTTCTTCCGGCGGGACGTTCGTTTCCATGGCGTGCCACAGCATGTCCATTGTATAAAAATCCAGTCCAAAGAAAAACTCTTCCTGGGTAACTTCGGAAGTATAGGTGTCGGTTGTGGGGGTGCGTTTGATAATTGCTTCCGGCACACCGAGTTCTTCGGCTAACTGATATACCTGGATTTTATAGAGATGAGCTATCGGCTTCAAATCAGCGCCGCCATCACCCCACTTGACAAAAAATCCCTGGGCATGTTCATCTTTGTTGCCGGTCCCGACTACGGCACGGTTGAGTCGTTCGGCATGGTAGTACAAGGTGGTCATTCGCAGTCGTTGCTTGAGATTGGATGCCGCAACGACCTGCAGGTACACCGACAGGGGCATCCGCTTTGATTTTACCTCGCAGTCGGGGCTTTCAATAGTCAGGGAGAAATAGTTAAACGCATCTTCTTCGAGGATATTGGTCGGGATAGTAATTTTGCATTTGTACTCAGCCGTATATTCAGGAAAAACCGAACGGATGGCTTCATCACGGCGGCGATAGCAACCCATGCCTTCCAGCCCATCGGTGATATCTTCGACAATTGTTTCGAAGCCGAATTTTGCAGCTAACTCTTCGGCAAGCTCGCGGCTTTCAGGTGAGGAATCATGTTCCGGCATCATTACTCCCAGCACCCGTTTCGGACCCAGGGCTTTTGCGCACAGGGCAGCCACCACAGAAGAATCTATGCCGCCGGAAATACCGATTACCGCACCACGTTTTTTCATCAATGTGCCAATTTGTTTGGCAATAATAGCACCGAGTTGTTCGACTGTTTGTCTTGCATCAATTTTCAAGCTATCTTTATTAAACGCCAATGGTCTATCCCTTCTTTATCTGTTAACAATTATTCCGGTTATATTTGCGCCAGTCACAAAGTATATACAAATGGCTGTAACACAATCAAAAACTTTATCTGTTATCCCTACCGGTTTAGAGGTCAGAATGATTTCCAAAGAGGAAATCCGGTCTTATGTGGAAGGTATCGGCGGTTGTACCTATATGTTTAACCTGTTCAATCCCCCTGACTGGAAAACAAACCCTTACGCAGCCTGGCGATATACTCCGGGGTTGTCCCGCAACAGCCCCCAATCAGGGAAGCGCCTGCGGATGCAAGTGTTTTCCCAAATTGGGCGAAACTCTCGGCAGAACATCCATATATCAACCTGCCATCCTGTTGTTTGGGCTGTCCGGCGTTGGGCTTGGCTAATAGCGGGAAATCGGACGGGGTTGCCTGGGCAAGAAGGTTGATATTTGCGACCATTTGTTCGGAGCAGGGCATGCAGTTGTAGCCAATGCCGGAAACGCCAAGACTGAGCAGCTTGTTGGCCATCTGGTCAGGGGAAAAACCGTCAAGAGTAGTACCCTCGCGAGTGAAAACCATACTGACAAATACTGGTTTATCAGTCAATGAACGGGCAAGTGATAAAATGATAGCTGCTTCCTGTACTGTGGTCATTGTTTCTATTACCAGGACATCGACCTGTGCAGTAAGCAATGCTGCGATTTGCTCTTTGAATCCGTCAACAAGGTTTTTCTCCGATATGTCACTTTCTCCCGAAGGTCCTATGCACCCGGCAACCAGTATATCGGTTCCGGCAACCTGCCCTGTTATTTCAGCGAGACGAAGAGTCAGTTCTTCCGCTTTTTCGGATAAATTGAAGTGGGTCAGGCGAAAACGGTTTGAGCCAAAAGTTGCCGTATAGAGGATGTCAGCCCCGGCACGTTTATAATCGGTATGAATCGAGTACAGGATATCGGGATGTTCCACTGCCCATTGTTCAAGGCAGGTATTAAACGGGGCACCACGCCGAAGAAGTTCCGTGCCGATAGCGCCATCAAGAATGATAATTTTTTCCGGAGGGAATATCGAAGGGTTCATACAACAACCATGTTCATGTTAGAAGAAGGGAGCATTTTTTCGAGGAGAGAAGGCATAGAAGAATTTCACCTGTCGTTTTTTTGCTGTTCCGCTGATTTCAAGTATTTTTAACAGTGCCGGGTACTGTTCTTCCGTAACCAGTAGAACCCACGTACCGGGTGTAATAGTGACTTGCTGTTCGGTTGCCGATATACCGGAAGAGTTTATTTTGGCTGCTACTTCACGAAAGGAACCTTTATAAGGCAAAACATGTAGTTTCGATTTCCGAAGGAATCCATCGAGCTTATCCGGAGAAACGAGGAAGTTTTTCCCGTTCTTGCTGAAGAAATAGACATCATTTTTTACATTATCGGCACGGACAAACTTGTTCTCCGCAAAAGAAAACCCATCAGTTTCCGAGGTGTATCGCATTGACAGTTCAATTTCCCCTCTCGGACCACAAACGGCGGTTACTTCCGTCGATGGTTTTGACAGTGTCCGGTCAGAGAAGACAGTACGGACCGATACGTAATAGACGACCCCGTTTTCCAACCCTTCGGCATTATAATGTTCTATGCCATCGGTGGGATCGGTATCACCGGGGAAGACCGGGTGGTTGAACGGCTTGATGGTTGCCGGTAGTTCCGTCCCGGGATACTGTTTGACGAGGGGAGTGCGGCTTATGTAAATATTATAGCCGGATTTCATTTGGGTGCAATTATCCTTGAACATGACCGTCATGGTCCCGTCGTTTACTTCAACCTGTACATCCTGTGGTACACACATGGAGGATATTTCTTTTGGTGCTTTTGGGGGACCACAGCTCAAGAGGATAAATGACAGGGAACAGACGGCGATAAGAAGGGAAAAACAGAGCAGCCGGAAAGATAAGTTATTATTACTGTTGTTTGCTATCAGTAGAGATGTGGTTTTCATAATATTTTCATCTCACAGTTGTTGTTATCATTATATGTTCTCACCATGGCTAACATACAGAGTTATACACAGCATAGCAAGTCAGCCGGTAATTATTCCTGTAAATGGATTTCTCCGGCACGACCGAGGGCAAGCTTGGTAAGGAAAGGTCCGAAGCCTTCATATACAATCACTGATGACAGGATGACTGTAGATATGATGTATCCCATTTCCGGGTGAGACTCGGAGACAGTGATTGCCATACCGATAGCGACCCCTGCTTGCGGCAGTAGCGCCATACCGATATTATTGGTAATCTGGGGTTCGGCGTTGCATTTTTTCCCGGCATAGTAAGAGCCGATATATTTTCCTATCGGTCGGGCAAACAGGTACGCAATGCCAAGCAGCCCGATTTCTGAAAGCATATCAAGGTGTAAGCTGGCACCGGAAAGAACAAAGAAAGCGATATAAAACGGCATTTCTGTCTGGCGCAGTTCGGCATAGACCAGCCGGTGCATCATTGACAGGTTGTTCGTGATAGCGCCGATAATCAGGCATATCATCAAGTACGAAATCCCGATTGTTTTTGCCAGTCCGATAGCCATGAGAATACCGGCGATAATAACCAGCAACAGCTCGGAAAGGTCATCAATCTTTTGTTCCCACCAGGTAATAACAGCCGCTGTTGCCGCTCCGATAGCCACGGACAGAACGAGTTCCTTGAGCAAGTCCAATATCGCATCCCACACCGGTTCACCAAACATTGCTGCATGAACGGAAAAGAAGATACGGAAAATAACAAGGCATAAGATATTATTCATGGCAACAACTGCCAAAAGTGTTTCTGTAAGGGGACCTCGAGCATTGTACTCTCGTATTACCAATAATGTCACCCCCGGAGCAGTTGCCATGCTGATGGAACCCAGAAGAATCGCCAGGCTGATATCTCCGGTTATCAGGATGGTTAAGATTGTCACAAAAACAAAAGCAGATAAGCTTTCCGCAAAGGAGATATAAAACAGTTTTTTCCCCATTGCTTTCAAATGTCGTAATTCTATCTCCCCCCCGATGGCGAATAAAATGAGACCGAGGGCGATTTCATTCACCATGTGTATATCTTCGAGAGTATTCGTAGAGATAAGCCCCAGTACTGACGGACCGAAGAAAAGCCCGGTGAGCATATAGCCGGTAACTCGGGGTATTTTAAGGCGATGTGATAGTTTCCCTCCCAAGATTCCAAGAAGGATAACCATCCCAACGCTTAATAATTCATACACATGCATTCAATACATACTCTTTTGATGTTTGTTTTTTTTACAATAGGTTGACGTTACCAGTGTGTCAACAAGAGTATTGCGAGTATGACAACCTCGATGATGTGTATCATTCACTGAATATATACAAAGTTACTTTCATGATTCAGAGAATGTTATTATGTACACTTCGACTGAATACTATGAACAAGGTAAAGAATATAAACTGAAAAAATGATATGCTATATTATTCTTACAGGACAGTTGATTCAATAATTGTTTATAGAAAACAAGAAAACATTATTCTGACAATTTGTGATGACGGTCTTATTCTTTGGGAAGATCTATGTTCTTTTGTTGTTCCGTGATAGTGATGTGAGGTATAGGGGTGCCGTTATTGTGATACTTGTTCTGACGATGTAGCTGTTTTGATTTGATATGACAAGATTTACATCGTTTAGGATCGTTAATAAACCCCTTTTCAGCTAAGTACTGCTGGGCATCAGCAGTAAAAACAAATTCCTCACCGCAGACTGTGCAAATAAGGATTTTTGATACGTACATTGAAATAACGAACCTCCCCTCCATGGCAGGTTAATAAAGATAAGTTTGTTTGAAATCGAATTATTCAGCGGGGTACAATAAATATATTGACCCCGCTGTGACCCAAACTACATCCATGTTGTAATACCAGTTATCACTA
>JAJRZL010000063.1 GCA_024275255.1 Candidatus Zixiibacteriota bacterium
TGGACCGGATACTATGAGAAACAGAATACTGGAAATAGTGGTTTTTTTAATAGATTTTATGCAGGGAAATAAAGGGCAACTGGCAAGTTCCGAAGAGCTGTCTTCTTTGTTGGAGGCTGAAGGGTATTCCGAGGACGAGATTTCTTCGGCTTATTCCTGGTTATTACAGCGTTTTGACAGCGCCCCGGAACAGTTTTTTGCTGACTTTCCCCGGACAAATTCGTCGGTACGTATTTTGTCTCAGGCGGAACGGATGCAGTTTTCCACCGAAGCGTATGATTTTCTCCTAAAGCTGTTAAATCTTTCCCTGATAGATTATGAGCAATTCGAGGCTATTCTTGAGCGTGCTGTGATGATTGGTCCCCGCCTGATAAATCTTGATCAGATGAAATTAATCGCCTCATCGGTAATTATGGCTGACCTTGACGAGTTAGACAGTCTGACTCTCAGCACTGATAACGACGACCTATCTCCGCGAATAAATTAACTGCCAATAGTGATGTCCCTGAAAGATAAGAAAATTCTTGTCGGTCTTACTGGTGGCATTGCCTGTTACAAAATTCCGTATCTCATTCGATCTCTCACCAAAGCCGGTGCCGATGTCAAAGTTGTTATGACCGAAGCTGCTACCCGGTTTATTACCCCCCTTACTTTGGAAACGGTTTCCAACAATCCTGTTGCAGTCCACATGTTTCCTGCTGAAAAGTTTATCAGTACCCGGCATATTGACCTTGCCGAATGGGCTGAACTTGTGGTTATCGCACCGGCAACAGCGAATGTGCTCGCTAAGATTTCTACCGGGATATGTGATGATTTGCTGACCACAATTATCTGTGCCACTCCACGACCGGTGATGATTGCTCCGGCAATGAATCCGGGTATGTGGCAAAACCCGGTTACCCAACGAAATGTGGCAACTTTACGTGAATTGGGGTACTTGTTTGTCGGTCCCGAAGAAGGGGATATGGCATGTGAACATGTCGGGATGGGACGGATGTCGGAACCGCAGAAAATTTTTGAAGCTATCCAGGCTTTTTTCCAAACCTCACGAAAAAAAAAAGCTCTTAAAGGAAAAAAAGTCCTCGTAACCGCTGGTCCTACCCGTGAAGCTATCGATCCGGTACGGTATCTTTCAAACCACTCATCCGGGAAAATGGGGTATGCCCTGGCTGCGAGTGCAGTGAAGATGGGGGCAGAAGTGACCCTGGTTTCCGGTCCCGCAACCATAACGCCTCAGCCGGGAGTACACCTTGTTTCGATAGAAACCACGAAAGAGTTGCACCGGGAAGTGAAAAAATATTTCAAAGGAGTTGATTGCCTTATTATGGCGGCGGCTCCTGCTGATTTTACTGTTGTACATACCAAACAGAAAAAAATAAAACGGGGTAAGGGAACTTTTGAATTATCTCTTGAGCCGACAGTGGATATCCTGAAGGATATTAGTAAAATAAAAAAGACTAATCAACTGATAGTGGGATTTGCCCTTGAAACAGATGATGCCATTGCCAATGCCCGCCGTAAAATAAAAGAAAAAAAGCTCGATATGATTATACTCAACCAGCCGGGTCCCGATTCCGGGTTTGGTACGGATACAAACCAGGTAACTATCTTATACAAAAATGGGAGAGCGGTTGACTTGCCGGTAATGAGAAAAACCGAGCTGGCTGACTCGATACTTGAAATTATCGCAAAGAAGTTGTAGCTTACAGCTCATAACTCTGGATAACGATGGATACACCTGTTGTCAACCTGACTGAACTGTTACGCCGGGCACTCACGGCACAGGTGGAGCTTGGATTGGGTGAGATGGTTATCACCCCGAAAGCTGTAAGGAAAACGGCTGAACAAAAGGAGAGCGAGACAATCAGTACCAAAAAACAAGCCGCTCCCGGTGATTTATTTACCACCCTGGAGAAACCGGTTGCTGAACCGGAATATAGTTCACTGGAAGAACATCGGGCAGCGATATGCAATTGCCGGTTATGTCCGCTGGGTGACACGAGAACAACGTTTGTCTATGGGGTAGGAAATCCCAATGCAGATATTCTGTTTGTCGGGGAAGCACCAGGACGTGATGAAGATTTGCAGGGTGAGCCGTTTGTCGGGCGTGCCGGGAAACTGCTCGATAAAATCCTTGCAGCAATGGAGCTTTCCCGCAACGAGGTGTATATTGCCAATATTCTCAAGTGCCGTCCGCCGAATAACCGTGACCCGCTTCCTGATGAAATGGAAAAGTGTTTCCCATATTTACGTGAACAGGTACGCTTGATTCGCCCTAAGATGATTTGCGCGCTCGGACGTATTGCCGGACAGGCGTTGTTGAAAACCTCAACTCCGCTGGGACGTCTCCGCGGACAGTGGCACGAATATGAAGGGATTCCGACCATTGTTACCTATCACCCGGCAGCGCTGCTTCGTTTCCCCACGTATAAAAAGGGGACGTGGGAAGATATGCAGACGTTACTGGAACGGCTGAAACAATCAAGATAATACTGATGTAGTGGTATGACATATCAAACAGCGCGAGATAAAAAACTGGATAAGCTGCAACCACCGCAATCTATTGATGCCGAACAAGCGGTGCTTGGCGCTGTCTTGAAAGATGCCCAGGCAATCAACGATGCCATAGAAATACTTGACACGGAAACACACTTTTATGTCCCCAGGCACCAGCTTATCTATCGGGCAGTCCTCAATCTGTATGGAAGAAGCGAGCCGACCGATATTACCCTGGTCGCCAATGAACTTGCTCGCATGGATGTTTTGGAACGGGTCGGAGGCAGGGTTTATCTGGTGGAGTTAGTGGAAGGGATTGCTTCGACAGCAAATGTTGTCAACTATGCGAAAATTGTTCTGGAACAGTCAATCCTGCGCCAGTTAATAACAGCATCGAATGAAATTATCTCAAGCTGCTATGCCTCGGAACACCCGGTCGATGATTTGCTTGACATGGCGGAAGCCACGATTTTTCACCTGTCGGAGAGCCGTCAGCGTAAAGGGTTTACGTCTATCAAGGACCTTATTCCGTCAACATTTGAAGAAATAGAAAATCTCCAGTCAGACAACAGCGACCTTGTTGGAGTGCAGACCGGCTATCGTGATCTTGACCTGCTTATCAACGGCTTACATAAAGGGGAACTGATAATTATTGCCGGGCGTCCTTCAATGGGAAAGTCCGCATTTTCCATGAATATCGCCGAGCATATTGCCATTGAGCATAAAAAAGGAGTAGCGGTGTTCTCTCTGGAAATGTCCAAAGAACAGTTGGCATTGCGGATGCTCTGCGGACGGGCAAAGATTTCTCAACAGCGGCTCAGGATGCAGGCAATGACGCATCAGAAACGGTTGAAAGATGAAGAGTGGGGAAGACTGACTGTTGCTGCCGGACCGCTGTCGGAAGCTCCGATTTATATTGATGACTCTCCTACTCTTTCCTCGCTGGAAATTCGTGCCAAAGCCCGGCGTTTGAAAGCACAGCATGATATCGGGCTAGTTATTGTTGATTACCTGCAGATGGTGCATGGTTCCGGACGGTTTGAAAACCGTCAACAGGAAATGGCAAATATCTCAAGAAGCCTGAAAGCGCTGGCAAAAGAGCTGGAAATCCCGGTTATAGCCTGTTCGCAGCTTTCCCGGCAGGTAGAGCAGCGCGGGGGAGAAAAACGCCCCCAACTTTCCGATTTGCGAGAATCGGGTGCTATTGAGCAGGATGCCGATGTAGTGATGTTTATTTATCGACCTGAGCATTACCTGTCGCATTTGGAGAAGACGGATCCGCGCTTTGTAGAAGTGGAGGGAAAAGCGGAAGTTATTGTTGCAAAACAGCGAAGCGGACCTACGGGGGTAGTGCATTTGACCTTTGTGAAGGAATTTGCCCATTTTGAGAATATGGACAAAGTGCATCGGGAAATCCCACCGGGTGTAGAGCCTGTGGATGGTGCCGATATTCCTTTTTAGAGATGCCTATGAGAATATCACCAGCCGGGCTTGGACGACGGGGGGTTGGGTTTATCACCGACCTCGGTGGCATGACTATCATGCTGGCGCGGTTTATTGTCTCTTTGAAAGACTTTCATCGTTCTCTTGGATTGTTCATTGAACAGGTATATGTCGTCGGTGTGCAGTCGCTTCCGCTGATAATTATTATTTCTGTTTTTGTCGGGGCGGTTTCGGCATGGCAGGCGGCGTACCAATTTGAGTATATCGGGGCACCGCTTCATTATCTCGGACATGCGGTCGGGAAAGCGGTTGTTATTGAACTGGCTCCGGTGTTGTCTGCTATCGTGTATGCCGGTCGGGTGGGGGCGGGAGTTGCCGCAGAGTTGGGAA
>JAJRZL010000064.1 GCA_024275255.1 Candidatus Zixiibacteriota bacterium
ACACCTATTTTGGTGGAAGTTTTCTGGAGCTGCCACATAAAGAAGGGGCAGCCAACGACTGAAGGTAGCTGCCCTTGAGGACTTGCATTCCATGGGCGTGAACATCCCACG
The DNA here is from genome assembly GCA_024275255.1 of Candidatus Zixiibacteriota bacterium. Lineage (GTDB taxonomy): Bacteria > Zixibacteria > MSB-5A5 > GN15 > FEB-12 > JAJRZL01. The sequence goes on from JAJRZL010000064.1 coordinate 112, forward strand.
ACTTGTCATCGCCGGACTTTCCGGTGATGCAGGTAAGACAATTGTAAGTCTGAGCCTGATTGCGGCTATTCGGAAGAGTAACCGGTCGGTCAGTGCTTTTAAGAAGGGACCGGACTATATCGATGCTGCCTGGCTTGGATATGTTGCCGGGTCAACATGTTATAATCTGGACACCTACCTTGTTGCCAGGCAGTGGGTACGAGATTCTTTTGTCCGTTATGCGCAACATGGTGACATTGCCATTGTCGAAGGGAATCGCGGTCTGTTCGATGGCAAAGATGTTCAGGGGAGTCATAGTACAGCGGAGCTTGCAAAATTACTGCAAGCTCCGGTTGTGCTGGTCGTCGATGCCACCAAGACTACCCGAACCATTGCGGCAATCATCAATGGGTGTCGCTCTTTTGATAATGATGTCAATATTGCAGGGGTGATTCTCAATCGCGTAGGGGGAACCCGTCACCGGAAAATCTTACAAGACACAATTGCAAAATACTGCCATATTCCCGTATTGGGATGTCTGCCGAAACTTGGTGATACGGATACCCTCATTCCCGGTCGTCACTTGGGATTAGTCACTCCATCGGAGTTTGAATCAGGAAAAGCATTGACTTATACATTATTGCAAGTTGCAGATAAATACCTGGATATCGCGGGATTACTGGAAATTGCCCATACCGCACCGGAACTGGCTGTCAGCAGGAGTACAAATAAAAGCAAGAAAACATCTCAAATACGGTTGGGTTATTTTCGGGACTCGGTATTTACCTTTTATTACCCGGAAAATCTGGAAGCGCTGGAAACCGCCGGGGCAACACTGGTCCCGATATCTTCGCTTGAGGATGCTGTTCTTCCCGATATCCACGGTTTGTATATCGGCGGAGGATTTCCCGAAACAAACATCTCGCTTTTACTCAGTAATCGTTCTTTGATGAAGTCTGTCAGGAAACAGGCACAAGACGGACTCCCGATTTATGCCGAATGCGGTGGGTTGATTTATCTCAGTCATTCACTTGCGTGGAAGGGTGACATCTACCCGATGGCTGGCGTATTTGATGTTGAGCTGGAGCTGTATGACCGCCCGGTTGGGCATGGGTATACAGAACTGCTGGTTGATACTCCAAACCCGTTTTATGAAAAAGGTACACTCATCAAGGGGCATGAATTCCACTATTCGGGAGTTATCTCTGAACTGCATAAACGTGACGGTTGTATGCTGGTCAAAAAAGGTGTGGGGCTGGGCAATGGGCGTGATGGGTTGGTAGCGGGAAATACTCTGGCAAGTTATGTGCATATCCATGCTGATGGGCTGCCGAAGTGGGCAGATGCATTTGTGCGTTGTGCCACTGCGTATAAACAGAAAATCACCGGTACGTATAACACAGCAGGGAAGATTCGGAACAAGGTGAAATCAGTGTGGGTACAATCAACGGGGTAAATGTATATGATGGTCTATGTTTGGTGAAAAGCAACATTGTTGAATATAGATATGAAGGTGTGATGCGGGAACAGATGATTCAGCCTTCTGTGAGGATACTGCCTGACTGAACATGTTGAGCCCGCAGAAAAGAACAGCAAACGAAAGAGATGTGGCATGGCTAAGGTCGTTAAAAAGAAAAAGAAAGGTCTGCGTTCACGCGGTTTTAGCTCTACCGGACCGGGAGCGGTACAGGAGTCGGATCTTCGGCCATATTTTGTAGAAAAAGAACCTCCCTGTATAGCGAAATGTCCAAACAATAACCCTATCAGGGAAGCGTTGATGACGGTTGCAAAAGCTGAGGATTTCAATAAATCACCCGAACAGGCGTTGGAAGAGGCATGGCAGTTGTGGATGGAGAAAAGCCCGTTTCTTTCCGTATGCTGGCGGGTCTGCCCTCACCCCTGTGAAACGGAGTGCAACCGGACGAAGCTTGAAGGGGCGGTATCTATCAATGCTTTTGAGCGTTTCCTTGGTGATTTCGCTCTCGAGCACAACCTGACTCCGAAAAAGTTGACAGATGAAAAACGTCCTGAAAAAATAGCGGTTATCGGTTCGGGACCAGCGGGAATGACTGCTGCATATCACCTTGCCCGTCGTGGATATCCAGTGACGGTTTTTGAAGCTTTTCCAAAACCGGGTGGGATGCTCCGTTATGGAATACCGGATTACCGGTTACCGGAGAAGATTCTCGATGCTGAAATCAACCGTATTCTTGAAATGGGGGTAGAGCTGAAATGTAATACGAAAATTGGAAAAGATATTTCCTACACTGATTTGCAAAAGGAATACAAGGCAATTTTTGTGGGACTGGGTGCTCACCAGGGTTTGCAGCTTCGCATTGAGGGTGAGGATGCGGAAAATGTTTTCACCGGAACAGATTTTCTTCATCGCTTGAATGAAGGAGAAAAAATTGAAGTTGGCGATAAGGTGGTTGTTATCGGTGGGGGGGATACCGCTATTGATGCTGCCCGGATGGCTCGGCGTCTTGGAGCAGAGGTAACTATTCTCTATCGTCGTACCCGTACGGAAATGCCTGCCATAGAGCCGGAGATTGAAGGAGCGTTGGAAGAAGGAGTAAAGATTGAATTCCTTGCAGCTCCCATTGAAATCTACAAGGAAGGAAATAGAGCCGTTGGGATGAAATGCCAGCGAATGGAATTAGGCGAACCTGATTCATCCGGCAGGCGCCGTCCGGTTCCGATAGAAGGGGATACTTTTGATTTGAGCCTTACAACCCTCATTGCAGCTATCTCCCAGCAACCTGACTTTACCGGATTTGAAGATTTCATCGAAGGGCGTGACTGGATTAAGATTGACGAGAAATTCAAAACAAAAGTCGATGGTGTATTTGCCGGCGGTGATACTATCAACCTTGATATTGCCATCACTGCCATTGCTCATGGTCGCAAAGCGGCGGAAGCAATTCATGAAATGATAACCGGTGAAGTTACTCCAAATCCGCTGGAAGATATGACATTGATAAAACCGGATAGAATGGTTCTGACATTTTATGAACATAAAGACAGGCAGCCGATCTCCGAGTTACCGGTCGAGGAGCGGTTGAAATCACTGACAGCGGAAATAGTGCAGACTATGGCAGAAGAACAGGCTCTTGCAGAATCAAAACGCTGTATGAGTTGTGGTAAGTGTTTCGATTGTGGTACCTGCTGGAGCTTCTGTCAGGACAACGCCATTGTAAAACCATTGGTAAAGGGGGAACCATACGTAGTGAAAATGGAGTTCTGCAAGGGCTGTAAGAAGTGTGCGGAAAACTGCCCCTGCGGATATATCGATATGCGATAAATGAAGTGAGAATGTAATAACTGAACATATTGACTCTTTTTCTGGAGGAGAAGGACATGCCGACATTTGAATGGAATGATGTAAAGATTGAAGTCGATGAAGACGGCTTCATGGAGAATCCGGAAGAGTGGAACGAGCGTGTGGCGCTTGCTCTGGCAAGTACGGAAGGTGTAACCGAGTTAACAGAAGATCACTGGAAACTCATCAACTACCTTCGTGATTACTACCAGAAATTTGGTATAGCGCCGATGATTCGGAAACTCTGCAAAGAAACCGGATTTCCACTTAAGAAGGTGTATGAGCTGTTTCCTTCAGGTCCCGCAAAAGGAGCTTGTAAAGTTGCCGGTCTGGCAAAACCGACCGGTTGTGTGTAATAGTCAAACGTAATTGCGAGACCTTTAGCGTTTAGCGCAGTAAACAAAGTGAGCATCGGGTGGTATACCGCCACCCTGATGCTCTGATTAGATGGTTGTCATTTATGGATGGCAGCCAGAAAAAAGACCGGTTGCTCATAAGAGAACGATACGGTTGTTACTATTACGATAGTTGGGTAGGGAGTAGTCGTGCTGACAGAGTTTTTACAAAGAGAACAAGCCGCTATTGTTGATACGTGGGTAGATTTGATTATTTCCGGCTACCCTGCCCAGAGTTCACATTTCTTAAAAGAAGAGTCGGATCGATTCCGTAATCCGGTGGGGTTTACGATTGGTTCGGAAGCGAATAAGTTATTTGCAGCATTGGTGGATAATAACGATGAGTCCCGATTAAGAGCTTCCATCGACAGTATTATCAAAATTCGCACGGTTCAGGATTTTACGGCTGCCCAGGCGGTTCATTTCATCTTTTTGTTAAAGGATGCCTTACGAAAAACATTATCGGAAAAGGGCAAGGAAGAAGTACCGATTGACGAGCTGTTGGCATTTGAGTCTCGTGTTGACAGGCTGGCGTTATTGGCGTTTGACAGCTATATGCATTGTCGGGACCGGATAAATGAAATCAGGATACAGGAGATGAAACGCAAATCGCGTTTTCTTCTGAAACGACTGCATATACAGGAAGAATCAATTTGGCAGGAGGGATAATACATACCATGAGACCAGTACGATTTACTGACAGGAAGGGAGGCAGCAGGTGAAACTATTTATTTCGCTGCTGGCAGTGTTAGTGCTGATTATCCTGCCTCTTATTCTTGTCGCCAACGGGGGAGACAGTATCCGATACCTGTTTGGTGTGATTGTACCATATGTCGGGATAGCAGTTTTTCTGTTCGGTATTATTTATCGGGTATTGCATTGGGCACGTTCTCCTGTACCGTTTCGGATTGTAACTACCTGCGGTCAGCAAAGAAGTTTACCATGGATAAAAAGCAGCAAACTGGAAAACCCGCATACTATCTGGGGAGTACTCGGACGCATGTTGCTTGAGGTATTGTGTTTCCGCTCCCTGTTTCGCAATACGAAAGTGGAACTGCATGAAGGACCAAAACTTGCCTATGGTGCCGATAAATGGCTCTGGGCGGCAGGGTTGGCGTTCCATTGGTCCCTGTTGATTATTTTCCTTCGACATTTCAAATACTTCGCTGAACCGGTGCCATACTTTGTAACGGTGATTCAAAATCTCGATGGGTTCTTCCAGGTTGGTTTACCGATACTCTATATTACAGATATTATTGTTGTTGTCGCCCTGACATATATATTTCTTCGCCGGGTGTTTGTTCCACAGGTCAGGTACATCTCTCTCCCGGCAGATTACTTTGCATTGTTCCTGTTACTGGGAATAACAATCAGCGGGATCGTAGTCAGGTACTTTTTCAAAACGGATATCGTGGGGGTAAAAGAGCTGGGAACGGGGTTATTGAGTTTTCATCCGGTAGTACCGGCAAGTATCGGGGTATCATTTTTTATACACCTGTTCTTGGTTAGTTGTCTTTTGATGTATTTCCCGTTCAGTAAACTTATGCACATGGGTGGAGTGTTTCTCAGTCCCACTCGCAACCTGGTAAACAATAGCCGGGCAAAACGCCATATCAATCCGTGGAACTATCCTGTCAAGGTACATACCTATGAAGAATATGAGGATGAGTTCCGCGAGGTGATGCGTGCTGCCGGACTTCCGCTGGAGAAGGAGTGAGTATGGCAGAAAAGATACTACCGCCTGAAGAGCTGGGGAGAGTAGATTATTCGCCACCAAAGAAATCATGGATGGATCCCAAAGTCGAGTTTCGCAAAGGAACATTCAATTATGGGGCTGTTCCATCCAGCACCAGTTATCTTGATTTACCATTTTCCCGAAAATGGCAGCCAACTGATGACGACTGGCAACTGCCGGATAACTGGAAAGAGATAATTCTCAACGGACTCAAGGACAGGTTGAAAAAATACCGTTCCTTGAAAGTATTTATGGATATCTGTGTCCGTTGTGGAGCCTGTGCTGATAAATGTCATTTCTATATCGGGTCCGGTGATCCCAAGAATATGCCGGTGCTACGAGCAGAACTGCTTCGTTCGGTATATCGCAATGATTTTACTACTGCCGGTAAACTGCTGGGTAAACTTGCCGGCGGACGAAAACTGACTAAAGAGATTATCAAGGAATGGTTCTATTATTTCTACCAGTGTACCGAGTGCCGTCGGTGTTCGGTTTTTTGTCCGTACGGTATTGACACGGCTGAGATAACGATGATGGGGCGGGAGTTGTTGAACCTGCTTGGGCTCGACATCGACTGGATTACCACACCCGCCGCAAACTGTTTTCGTACCGGTAACCATCTTGGTATCCAGCCGCATGGATTTAAGGATAGTGTTGAGTTTGCTGTTGATGACCTGGAAGAGATAACGGGGATACGGGTAGAAGCGCCAATCAATAAAAAAGGTGCGGAAGTACTCTTTATTGTGCCCTCGGCGGATTATTTTGGCGATCCGCATTATTTCGGTTTCCTCGGTTACCTTGCCCTCCTTCACGAGATAGGGTTGGATTACACGTTCAGTACTTTTGCATCCGAGGGTGGCAATTTCGGTCTTTTCCATTCAGCGGAAATGATGAAACGTCTGAATGCCAAGATGTACATGGAAGCAAAACGGTTGGGGGTGAAGTGGATTCTCGGTGGTGAATGCGGGCACATGTGGCGAGTAATTCATCAGTACATGGATACGGTAAACGGTCCGGCGGATTTTCTTGAAGTACCGGTATCGCCCATTACCGGGACCAGGTTTGAACATGCCGCCTCCACAAAGATGATACACATTGCCGAATTTACTGCTGACCTTATCAAGCATGGAAAACTCAATCTGGATAAAAGCCGCAATGACCAGTGGCGGGTGACATTCCATGATTCCTGCAACCCGGCGCGGGCGATGGGACTGCTTGAGGAACCGCGTTTTATTCTCAATAGTGTATGTAATCACTTCTATGAAATGCCGGAGAATACCATTCGTGAACAAACGTTTTGTTGTGGCAGTGGTGCCGGATTAGGAACTGATGAAAACTTCGAGATGCGAATGAGGGGTGGGCTGCCACGAGCAAATGCCGTGAAGTATGTACAGGAGCAACACGATGTCAACATGCTTTGCTGTATCTGTGCCATTGATAAAGCAACCTTACCACCATTAATGGATTACTGGGTTCCGGGAATACAAGTTGGAGCGTTGCATGAATTAGTAGGTAATGCGCTGGTGATGAAAGGGGAAAAGGAGCGTGTCACCGATATGCGCTCCAATCCACTACCGGGAAAGGAGGTAACAGTCGATGCGTGATAAAGGACGAATCATTATCGGGCTGGTTATCTTCCTTATTCTTATCACCTTTCCCGTATGGTATAATGTTGCCAGGGGAAAAGCAGGCTATGTTCCACAACTGGAAAAACCGGCTACGGTAAAACAGTGCGTGCGGGATACCTCTTTTATGAAAGCACACCACATGGATTTGCTTGATGAATGGAGAGACCGGGTCGTTCGCAAGGGGGAAGTCATGGATATTGATATGGCGGGGAAACCTGTGGAGATGAGTTTAACCCGTACCTGTCTGGGATGTCATCACAATAGAGAGGCATTTTGTAATCGTTGTCATTCCTATATGGATGTATCGCCGTATTGTTGGGACTGCCATGTTGATCCGAAGGAGACAAAGTGATGGGTATTGACAGGAGAAAATTTATCAAGGCATCCGGTTTGGCGGCATTGGGATTGGCGGGGTTAGCACCGGTGAAACTGTTCGGAACCGAGGACTCGACACAAGCAGTATCGGATTCGGTTTCTTCCCGGAAAGAAATCGGTAAGCCGTTGGAGGGAAAGCGTTGGGCAATGGTTATTGATATAAATAAATGCTTAAGAGAAGAAAACTGTACTGCCTGTGTTACTGCCTGCCATACTGCTCACAATATCCCGCATTTTGATAATTCCAAGGATGAAATCAAGTGGATTTGGAAAGAGACATTTCATAACGCCTTTCCTGAACAGGAACACGAACATCTGAAAGACCATTTGCTGGAAAAACAATTGCCGTTGCTGTGTAATCATTGTGATAACCCGCCATGTGTAAAAGTATGTCCGACTGAGGCAACATGGAAACGTGAACGTGATGGAATTGTCATGATGGACTGGCATCGGTGCATTGGGTGTCGCTATTGCATGGCTGCTTGTCCGTATGGCTCGAGAAGTTTTAACTGGCGAGACCCGCGTCCGTTTATTGACCGGATTAATCCCGATTTTCCTACACGGACACGAGGGGTTGTTGAAAAATGTACATTATGTGAGGAGCGATTGCGAATAGGGCAGCTTCCGGCATGTGTGGAAGCATGTAAAGCACATGCAATGGTTTTCGGTGATTTGGAAGACCCTGATTCGGAAGTACGAGCGCTGCTCCGCGAGAACTTTACTATTCGACGTAAACCAAGTCTGGGCACGCACCCGGAAATATACTATATCGTGTGAGGGACCTATGCTGGAAAAAGCACTACAAGGCAGCAAGCAATATTGGGGATGGATAGCATTCCTGTTTGTGATTATTCTGATAGGTACTTACAACTACGTACGCCAGTTTCAGGAAGGGTTATACATAACGGGTATGAGCCGCGATGTTACCTGGGGGTTTTATATCGCCCAGTTTACTTTTCTTGTCGGGGTGGCGGCATCGGCGGTGATGGTGGTCCTGCCATACTATCTTCATAATTACAAGGCATTCGCCAAGATTACCATTCTCGGTGAGTTTCTGGCAATTGCATCGGTTACGATGTGTATGCTGTTTATCTTTGTTGATATGGGTCAGCCCTTTCGGATTCTCAATGTCTTTCTGTATCCATCACCACATTCACTCATGTTCTGGGATACGATTGTGTTAAGCGGATACCTGTTGTTAAATGTTGTTATCAGCCATGTCACTTTATCTGCCGAGCGAAAATCAATCCCACCGCCGAAGTGGATACGCCCGGTTATTATTATTTCAATCCCGTGGGCAATCAGCATTCATACCGTGACTGCATTTCTGTATAGCGGGTTGGCGGCACGTCCGTTCTGGATGACAGCTATCCTCGCACCGCGTTTTCTGGCATCAGCGTTTGCTGCCGGTCCGGCGTTGCTGATTATTCTCTGTTTGATTCTCAAAAGGATATCGAAGTTTGATGCCGGTGATGAGCCGATTGAAAAACTGGCAACAATAGTGACCTATGCGATGGCTATCAATGTATTTTTTGTGTTGATGGAAGTGTTTACTGCATTGTACAGCAATATCCCTGAGCATGTCATGCACTTTGAATATTTGTTCTTTGGAATAAACGGGAAGGATTTCCTTGTTCCGTGGATGTGGACCTCGGAGTTTCTTGCTGTTGTTTCGTTGATATTGCTTATCGTGCCATCGACTCGTCGTAAGAAACGCACTCTTGTTATTGCCTGTATCACAGTGTTCCTGTCGCTTTGGATTGATAAAGGGTTGGGAATGGTCATTACCGGTTTTGTCCCGAATCCGCTGGGAACGGTCACCGAATATTCACCTACCTTGCCCGAAGTGCTGATATCAATTGGTATATATGGTGTCGGAGCATTGCTGGTGACAGTCTTGTATAAAATAGCCCTTTCAGTGAGAAAACAATTACCAGTGTAAGGTAATACAGTATTTGTAAGATGTTTTTGTATTTTTGTGATGGTATATGAATAATGGTCTTTCAAGGATGAGGTTAGAGGGAGGGGTTGCCTTATGAGCGACCCCTCTGTTGTCTGGAGAACAATGAACAGCAACGAACATTCAGATGTGGTTATTATTGGAGGAGTTGCTGCCGGACCAAAAACAGCAGCGACTTTGATGCGCCGTAATCCAAACTTGAGGGTTACCCTGTTTCAGAAAGAAGAGTATTTGTCATACGCTACCTGTGGTATGCCATATTTTGCTTCAGGTGATATAGATAGCTTTGAGGATTTGATAAAAACATCATACGGAGTGCCGAGAACGGCTGAGTTTTTTGAAAAGTCAAAAGGATTTACGGCAATTCCCTCGGCGGAGGCAATTCATATTGACCGAGATAAGAAATTAGTCACTGTCAAACTGTTGCAGGAGGACAGGGTTATTACTCACGGGTATGACAAGCTGGTTCTTGCCACAGGAGCGACCCCATCACCTCCTCCATTTCCCGTGGATGAACATGAACATATCGGCTGTTTTACTCGTGCTGTCGATGCCATACAGTTCCGCAGACTGGCGCAAACCGGTCAAATTGGCTCAGTGACCATTATCGGGGGCGGATTCATCGGCTGTGAACTGGCGGAAGCTGCTGCCGGGTTGTGGGGGATAGAGACAACGCTCATTGAATGCAAAGGACAATTGCTCCCCCTTGCTTTTGATACCGAGATAGCTCGACTGATAAAAGCAGAAATGACAAAACAAGGGGTTCGTGTCATCACCGGTGCTCAGGTTGAACGAGTTTCGGTTAGTGACAGTGGGCAGATTATCACATTTTATAAAGCCCACCCGGAACAAAGAGGAAAACCGAAAGAAATACGCTCTGATTATACCTTTGTATGTGTCGGGGTTCGTCCCGAGGTCTCCTTGGCAAGGATGTGTGGGTTACAAATTGGTGTAACTGGCGGAATCAAAGTTAATCAGTATATGCAAACATCTGATCCCGATATTTATGCCGGGGGAGATTGCGTGGAATCAGTTCATCGGCTTACCGGGAAAGAACTTTTTCTTCCTATGGGTTCTCTTGCCAACCGGCATGGAAGAATAATTGCCGAGCATATTGTCGGTAATGATATAGAATTTCCGGGTGTATTGGGAGCATTTATCATTAAAGTATTTGATATCAATGCCGGCTCAGTGGGATTAACCGAGCATGATGCTGAACTGGCTGGCATACCATGCCTGGCGGTATGGGGGGCGTTCCCGGATAAACCGGAATATTACCCTGAGAGTAAATCATTTTTACTAAAGATGGTTTATGAGTCAGGGACAATGAAACTGTTGGGACTTCAGGTAGTAGGGACTGGTAATATCTGTCGTCGTATAGATGTATTCTCATCTTTTCTGCAACGGAAAGCAACGGTATCTGACTTATTGGATTTTGAACATTGTTATGCTCCCCCGTATGCCGAAGCTCTCGATCCGCTCCATCACATGGCAGCATTGGCATTTGCTCAAAAAAGAGGAATGCGGTTTATCAATCCGGGAATAGATTTCAAAGCATATAATTCCCATACCCAGTGGCTTGATGTCCGAGAACCGGAAGAGATTGATGTGCATCCGGCAGAAATACAAATTTCCGGGACTCCTTGTAAAGTTATCAAGATTCCTCTTAATAATCTTCGTGAACGAATGAATGAGCTTGCGAAAGATAAACCAGTTGTTATCATTTGTCGACGCGGACCCCGGTCATATCAGGCAGCTACTATTTTACAAGCTGCAGGTTTTGCTGATGTATATATCATCGCCGGTGGTACGACAGCGTTGGCGTTGGAAGAAGCATGATAAACAGGAGTAACCAATAGAAATGTTATCGGGAACCTGGCAACTCATAGTGTGTGGCATCAGTCATAAGACATCAACCATTGAGGAACGTGAACCGCTTGGGTTCTGTCGTGAGGAGCTTGCTGCCGCCAATGCTGCGCTGTACGAGTTCCCCGAGATTATCGAATCCTGTATCGTTTCTACCTGTAACCGTACCGAGTTTTATTTCGTAGCAGATAAATCGGAAACCCCGATGGATATTATTGTTTCATTTTACCAACAGGTAAAAGGTCTCGATATCAATCTCCTTCGTGACAAGTTTTATATGAGACGGAACCGTCATGCCGCCAGTCATTTATTCCGGGTTGCCGGGGGGCTTGATTCGATGGTGCTCGGAGAAAACCAGATTCTGGGACAGGTCAAAGAGGCGTACAGTTCGGCATGTGCTATAAAAACCGCCGGAAAGGTAATCCATCGATTGTTTCATCAGGCGTTTCGAGTCGGCAAACAAATCCGTTCCGATACTGAAATGGGCAAAGGCGCCTGTTCTGTCAGCAGCGCTTCGATGGAATTGTTGACCTCAAAAGTAAATGGACTGCAAAACCCAACAGTATTGTTTATCGGGGTAAACCAGATGATTACACTGGCAGCATCGAACCTGAGCAGGTCGCACCCGGGGCGTTTCTTATTTGCAAACCGGACAAAAGAAAAAGCCGAACAGTTAGCCTTACGCTATGGGAGTGAAGGATATGGGCTCGATGCCCTTCCGTCTTTGCTGGGGAAAGCTGATATCGTCATTACCTGCACCGGTTCCGAGACACCGCTGATTACTGCTTCCATGATGCACACTGCTTTGAAAGAACAAAACAAGAAAAAACAACTTATCATGGATATGGCAATGCCTCGTGATGTTGAATTTGATTCAAACCAGTTTCCGACAGTGTCTGTCTTTAACCTTGAGGATGTACAACGGTATGTACAGGCACAACAGCGTAAGCGGGAAGCGGCAATACCCCAGGCAGAGGAGATTGTTGAACGACGGCTCGATGAGTTTATGTATTGGTTTGATCATGTGCGTCATGAAATATTGTCGGATTCAATTATCGAATCGTTTGATAGTCTGCGAAAGCAGGAATTAGAAGGCATCATGTCGAAACTGTCGCCTGAGCTTCAGGATGAGTTGGATACTGCCACTACAAAACTTGTCGATACATTAATACGTGTAACTGCGCGAACCTGCAGCAAGTGCAAAAAAACGGAGTAGTCGAGATGGCGAATACTTACTTACCTGTATTATTGTCATTAAAAAACAGGGCATGCCTTGTTGTTGGGGGAGGGCAGGTGGCGTTACGTAAAGTTGATACCTTATTAGACTACAACGGCAAAATTACAGTCATAGCACCTGAACCGGTTAATAAAATCCAATACTATGCGGAACGGGGGTTTTTGCAGCTTGAGAAAAGGGAATATCATTCACCTGAAGCTGCCAACTATGGCTTGGTTATCAGTGCCAGTGATGATTCCGAGATCAATAAATCTGTGTATGAAGATTGTCATGCTGCGGGTGTTCCTGTCAACGTAGTCGATAATCCGCCTCTTTGTGATTTCATCTTCCCGGCAATATTGAAACGGAATTGCCTTACCATTGCGATTGCCACCGATGGAAAAGCACCGTTTCTCTCCGGACATCTGCGGTATGTGCTGGAGAATATATTCCCTGAGCGTTGGAATAAGCTGGCAAATATAGCAGCACATTTCCGAAACAAGGTACAAGAACAATGGGCAGGAAAACCGGAACAAAAGAAGGCTGCCTTTGAGCGGTTTGTTGAAGCCGATTGGAAGACCATCTTGGAGAATAAAAACGAGGAGGCAGTAGAAGCGGAGATTACCCGGTTACTTCATGGGGAATGATGATTTAGTATGACATTATGTTACGAACGCTATAATCCAGCCAATGATTGCAGAACAGCCGATGGCTGTAGACCAACCGATGG